>DASUDH010000076.1:0-3216 GCA_036275675.1 Solirubrobacteraceae bacterium
GTTTTCCAACCTCACCTGTACTCACGCACGGCCCTGCTGGCAAGCGAGTTCGGCAAAGCTCTTGCGCTGGCCGACGTTGTCGCCGTGCTCGACGTCTATCCGGCGCGCGAGCGCGCCGAGGATCACCCCGGCGTCAGCGGACTGACGATCGCCCGCTCGGCCGCCGAGCGAGCGAGCGGGTGTCCGGTGCTGTGGCTGCCCACGTTCGATGCCGCCGAGCATGTGCTGCACGGCGTGCTCGGCCCCGGCGATCTCTGTGTCGTGATGGGCGCGGGCGACGTCGACGCGCTCGCACGACGACTGGTGAGCGCTCGGTGAGCGACTCGTCCCCCCGCTCGGTTCGCAGGGACTTCCCGCTCGCCGGGCTTGCGACGGTGCGCACGGGCGGTCCCGCCGAGCTGTTCGCGCGCGCCGGCAGCGAGGCCGAGCTGGCGGAGCTGCTCGGCTGGGCCGGACGCGCCGGCGTCGAGGTGAACGCGATCGGCTCCGGTTCGAACCTGCTCGTAGCCGACGAGGGCGTGAGCGGGCTGGTGCTGAAGCTCGACCGGGAGCTCGCCGCGATTGAGCTCGACGGCTCGAGCCTCGTGTGCGGAGGCGGCGCGCGGCTGCCGTCGGTCGCGGCGCGCGCCGCTCGGGCCGGCCTGTCGGGCATCGAGTTCGGCGTGAACATTCCCGGGACGGTTGGCGGGGCGGTGCGCATGAACGCGAACGCCTACGGCGGACAATTGGCGAGCGTGCTCGAGTGGGCGCAGATCGTGAGCGCATCGGGCTCGCAGCGGCGCGTGCCCGCGGAGCTCGGCTTCGCCTACCGCAGCTCGAACCTGAGCCCGGGGGAGATCGTCGCGAACGCCCGCTTCTCGCTGGTCGTCTCCGACCCGGCCTCGGTCAAAGCGACGCTGGCGCAGATGCGCAGCCGCCGCCACGAGGCGCAGCCCCAGGGGATCAAGACGTTCGGCTCCACTTTCAAGAATCCGGATGACCCTCGGGCCGAAGGGCGAACCGCGGGTCTTCTCCTGGCAGAGGCCGGGTGCGACGGCCTGGCCGTAGGCGGGGCGCGCTTCGCTCCCAAGCACGCCAACTTCATCGAGAACACCGGCACGGCCACGACCGCCGACGTGGTTGCGCTCATGGCCGAGGGCCGTCGCCTCGTGCTCGAGCGCTTCGGTGTGAAGCTCGAGCCCGAGGTTCAAGCGCTCGGACCGGTGCGCTTCCCGTGGGTTGGTTAGACCGCGGGAACGCCCCCCAATCCCCAAACCCCTCTTGTGTCAATCGACCGTGCGATCCGGCCTGTGCCCTCGGCCGACGGCCCTCAAGCGGCGTGTCCGGCGCTCAGCGCCTCGTAGCGCTTGGCCGCTTCCTCGAGGATGTCAAGCATCGCCGGCGTGGCGGGGCTGAGGCGCGCGTCTGCGGGGGCCGCGGCGATCACCTGGCGCACGGGCGGTCGCGGTGACAGCGCTCGGATCGCGATGTCCTCGCGCACCACCGACAGGGCCAGCTCGGGGATCAGCGCTACGCCGACACCCGCCGCCACGAGACCCTGAACGGTCTGGTAGTCGTCGCTCTCGAACGCCACGTTCGGCTCGAACCCGGCCGCGTGGCAGGAGCGCACGACCTGACGCGCGCACGGGCTCGACCGGGACGTCTGGACCCAAGCCTCGCCGCGCAGGTCAGCGAGGCGCAGCCTTCCCTTGGCGGCAAGTGGATGCTCGCGCGGCAGTGCGAGGTACATCGGGTCTTCGAGCAGCTCGATGCGCGTCAAGCTGTCCAGGCTCGCGTCGGGCTCTTCGAACTCGAACAGCAGCGCGAGATCGAACTCTCCGGCACGCAGACGGGGCGCGATCTCCTCGGGCTCTCCCTCTGAGAGGGTCAGCTCGACGTCGGGGTAGATGGAGCGGAACGTGGCGATCGCAAGCGGCATGAGCGTGGCGCCCGCGGTCGGGAAGGATGCCATCCGCAGCCGCCCTGCTCGCAACCCAGCAATCGCTGAAAGCTCCGCCTCGGCAGCCTCCAGGCGCGCGAGGATGCCCTCGGCGTGCTCCACGAGCGCATGCCCGGCGGATGTCAGACGCACCCCGCGCGCATGACGCTCGAGCAGCGTCATGCCGGTTTCGGCCTCGAGCGTCGCGACCTGCTGGGAGACCGCCGACTGGGTGTACGCCAACGCGTCGGCCGCTCCCGAGAACGAGTCGCGCTTGGCGACCTCCGCGAGGACTCGCAACCGACCCACATTAAGCATTAGCTGTCCTTATAGCTCAAATTATGAAGTTCACTGGTGCTGATGGCAGGTGAGTGGCAGTCTGTGATCGAAGCCCAATCTCGGATCGTGCCAGACAGGACGATCGCCACCAAGCCGGCAGAAGGAGCCAGGCGAACCAAGAAGAGCCAGGCGAAACGGCACAAGGAGAAAAGAGCGAACATGTCAGCCAGCATCATCATTTCCTATGACGGGACCTACAACGAGGACGACGCAGTTGCGCTCGGCCGGTTGTTCGCCCGCGCGGGCGCGGAGCTGTCGCTCGCATACGTCCGCCACACCCCCGAGGAGGAGACCAGCCGCGAGATCCTTGCCCAGCACGAGGCCGAGACGCTGCTCGAGCGCGGCGCCGAGCTGCTCGGCGACCTCGACACTCCACGCCATGTCATCACAGACCGCTCGACGCCCGAGGGGCTGAGCGTACTGGCCGAGCGGATCGGCGCCGATGCGATCGTGTTCTGCTCGGACTCGCATACCGCGAAGGGTCACATCGCGGTGGGCAACTCCGCACAGCGCCTGCTGAACGGTGGCATGGTCGCCGTCGCGATCGCCCCCGCCGGGCTGGCTCAGGGCGCGGGCCCGCAGGTACAGCGGATCGATGTCGCCGGCGACGGCAGCGCTCACGCGACCGCCGAGGCGCTCGCGAGATCGCTCGGAGCGGAGGTTGGCGCAGCCAGCGAGCATGACGCCGACCTGCTGGTCGTAGGCTCTCGGCCGGAGGCCGAGGAGGGTCGTGTCTCGCTCAGCGCCGCCAGCGAGAACCTGATCGAGGTTGCCACCTGCCCTGTGCTCGTCGTGCCCCGCGGCAAGGCGATCGCGTTCGACGGCGCGATCGCGGTCACCGCGTAGCAAGCCTCACGGCAGCAGCCGCGCGGCCGCATGGCTGCGCGGCTGCCCGTGAACATCTGCCCGGTGATCACACCGACTCATCCTCGTCGTGATCGGCGAGGCGTTCGGCCTGG
>DASUDH010000077.1:0-5037 GCA_036275675.1 Solirubrobacteraceae bacterium
TGTCGATCAGGTGAGACGCGGTGAGCGTCTTGCCTTCGCTCGTGACCGCCACGTCGACCTTGACGTTCGTCTCGGGATTGGAGCCCGCGTTTTCCACCATCACCGTGAATGTTGGATTTGTGCCGCCGCTCACATGGTTGAGCGTCGGGGAGGGCGCGAGCGTGTTCGTACCAACGCTCACCCCCTTCAGAGCATGCCCGTGCGTGCCCGTCGCCACCGGTCCAGCGCCGGCTGCCGACTTGCCCGTGAGCTTCGACTGCACGATGGAGGGCTGCAGCCAGCCGAGGTTCGGCAGAAAGCCGCTCGAAGCCGTCGTCTGACCTCTGATCCCGTTCGCCGCGAGCGTCTGCTGTATCAGTGGCGCGACCCGCTGGGAGTAGATGACATCGGAGGCGAGGAATATCTCCATGTCGCCCGCGATCGTGGTGGTGGCCTGCTGGGCCTGCCCACCGAGCGCAGTGCGCACGAGGTTCGCGATCTTCGTCAGACCTTCCACGCGCATGTCGAGCGCCAGCAGCAGGTTGCGTTGCGCGGCCGCCATCTCGCTTGGCACGCTCAGGCCCTTGGCGCGTTCGGCCTGCTGCTGCGCCTGCATGCGCAACTGGTCGACCTGGGAACCTACGTCGAGCGACGACTTGCCCGCGGCCCCAGCAAGCGTTGCGAATACCGGGCGCGCCACCTGCATCTGGGATTCCTGCGCGATCCTGCCGACGTTCCGGTTGTAGTTTTCGAGCGCCTGCTGTTTTCCTCGCTTGAGGCAGCCGTTGACGAGCAGCACGATCACGATCAGGAGCACCACGCCGACAGCCGCGGCGACCCTCCGCCGCACCATCATCGCGTGATGGTCGATCGCGCCCGGCCCGCCCGTGGGCTGCGGACGGCGCGGTTGCGGTCGGGACTGTTGTCGGGTGTGCGCCGGCCGGACTACTGTCGGCGGCTCGTTGCCCTCGTCGTCGAAGAACGACAAAAGAGTGCTCCTTGCAGGGATTGTGAAGGTCATCAGTATGACTCCACCGGCAGTTGGAGTGTTCTGTGGGGACCATCTGCAACTTCTCGGTCAGCGCGGGATCGCACGATCTCACAGCAGGGAAAGCGGATCACCGCGGCGAACGCGGAGGCGGTGGACTCCGCAAAGACACTCGTCCGGCGTCGCACTCGTGGCGCCCCGACCCTCCAGGACGACCCCGCTCGAGCGTCTCGGGACGGACCGCCCATTCGCGCTTGCGACGAGCGCTCTCAGCGCCATGGCGAGTTGCTGCTCGGACGCTACCGGCTGCTCGAGCGTCTTGGCGCAGGGGGGTTCGGCGTCGTGTGGCGCGCCCATGACGAGACGCTCGAGCGCGCGGTCGCGGTCAAGCGCATCCCGCTTCCCTCCGTGCAGGAGCGCGAACGAGCCACGCGCGAGGCGCTGGCCACGGCGCGCCTGGCCCACCCGGCGATCGTGGCGCTGTACGAGGCGAGCTCCGACGAGGACGCGTTCTACCTGATTTCAGAGCTTGTCGAGGGGGACACGCTCGCGCGCCTGATCGCCGCCGAGGAGCTCTGCGACGAGGATGTCGTCGAGATCGGCTTGGCGCTCGCCGAGGCGCTCGGGCACGCGCACGCGCGCGGGGTGATCCACCGCGACGTCAAGCCCCAGAACGTGCTCGTCCCGAGCGCTGCAGTCGAGCAGACGCCCTCGCGCGGCAGCGCCTCGCCGGCCGTGGCGAAGCTCGCCGACTTCGGCGGCGCCTGCCTGGCCGGCGACGACGCGCTGACACGTACAGGGGACGTGCTCGGCACGCTCGCCTACATGGCCCCCGAGCAGAGTGAAGGCTGCGAGACGGGACCGCCCACCGACCTCTACTCGCTCGCGCTGGTCCTGTATGAGGCCTTCAGCGGCGTCAACCCGGTGCGCGGGCGCACGCCGGCTGCGACCGCGCGACGGATCGGCGCTCCGATAGAGCCGCTCGAGCGTCGCCGCGGCGATCTTCCGCGCGAGCTGACCAGGACGCTGGACGCGGCGCTCGACCCCGACCCCGAGCGTCGCGGAACGCTTGCCGATCTGCACGACGCGCTCGCGCAGGCGCTCGACCGGGGCATGAGGCGGCGGCTTTTCGCGCGCCGGCCGGCCGCTCGTCCGCCGTTTGCTGCGCTGCCGGAGTGGAGCGTGGGCGAGGAGTCGCCGTCCCCATTCGAAGGGCGCGAGGAAGGCGTCCGCGGCGAGCGCTCAGCGGATGCTCGCGCGCGACGGCGCGAGCGAGACCAAGAGGTCGACCGCGCCGGCGGCGAGCGGTCGTCGGAAGCGCCAGCTCGTCGCCGGGTGGCGCTGCCGCGGCTGGCGTGGCTCGGGTGCCTGCTCGCCTTCGCGGCCTGGCAGGCGGCGACGGGGCGTCCGGGCGTGTCGCTGCTGCTGCTGGCGGGCGGCGCTCCCCTGCTGGCCTTGCCGCGCCGCTCGGGCCCCGGATGGCTCGCGGCGGGCCTGGCGCCGGCGCTCGGCCTGGTCGGCTTGGCGGGCGCCTTTCCGGCGCTCGCCGGTCAGCGCGCCGGCTGGCGTGCGCGCGGGGCGCTGGCGGCGCTCGGCTTCTGGTGGCTGACGTTGGCCGAGCCGCTGCTGTCGAGGCGCCTGTGGCTCGGACCGCCGAGCGGAGTGCCACCACGGACCGTGTGGGAGGCGTCGTTCGGCACGGCAGCTACGCACGTCCTCGCCGCCACGCTCACCGTCGAGGTGCTGCTCGGCGTGGCGGTGTGGGCGCTGGCCGGTGTGACCCTGCCGTGGATCGTGCGCGGGCGCAGCGCGGCATTCGATGTGACGGCGGCGGTCGTGTGGACGGTCGCGCTGCTCGCCGCGACTCCACTGCTCGCCAGCGCGCTGCTCGCGCATGCGGCCGAGCCCAGCCCGCGCGGCGCGCTGCTCAGCGCGGTCCTGGGCTGCGCGCTTGCGATCTGCGCACGCGCTCTGCGCGGTCCGGTGTGACGCGTGTGACGCTTTAGTACACGCTGTCTGGGCATCCCCATCGCACCTGGCCCGTAAAGTGGGGGTGATCGCCACGGCCACACAGCCGGGGGCCGAGATGAATGCGCTGAGGACACTGGAGAATATGATCGCCGGCCTCGTCGAGGGCACCTTCGGGCGCGTGTTCAAGGCCGAGGTTCGCCCGATGGAGCTCGCGCACAAGCTCGCGCGCGAGATGGACGAGCACAAGACCGCTTCGGTGTCGCGCGTGTACGCGCCGAACGAGTACTCGGTATGGCTCTCCCCGAGGGATCGCGCACGCTACGAGGGAGTCGAGCATGAGGTGATCGACGAGCTCTGCGCCTATCTGCTCGAGCATGCTCGCGGCGAGGACCTCGCGCTCGCTTCGCGCCCGCGCATAACGTTCTATACCGACGAGGATCTGCAGCTCGGCGAATTCGGGATCGAAGCGCGGCTCGCCAGGACGGAGGAGAGCGCCGAGGAGGGGGACGAGCAGGGGCCGCCAGGGGCCGCCCGTGGCCGCCAGGCGCCAGTGGGCTCTGCGCGAGGCGGGATTGTCGCCGAGCATCCAGAAGAGCCGGTTTCCGCCGAGCCCGGGGCGATTGGCAACACGATGATCTTCAGCAACTCCGAGCGCGTTCGTGCGGCGGTTGAGCGTAACGGCGCGCGCCGGCGCTCCAAGGCTCTGCTGATCGTGTCCGGCAGGCGTCTGCTCGTTCCGCCGCGCGGCGCTGTGGTCGGGCGCAGCCGCGACTGTGACATCGTGCTCGACGATGCGGGGGTCTCGCGCCGCCACGCAGAGCTGCGCCCCGTGGGCGCGGCGGCGTGGGCGATCGAGGATCTCGGCTCGACCAACGGGGTGCGCGTGAACGGCCTCACCGTCGATGGCGCCCACGATCTCCGCTCGGGGGACCGCATCGCGATGGGCTCCACTGAGATGCTTTTCGAAATCGCCCCATGAACAATCTCGAGCCCGTGTCGGTGTTGTTGAAGTTCGGCTTCCTGGCCGTCCTCTACCTGTTCCTGCTATGGGTGTCTCGCAGCGCTCTGCGCGACCTGCGCGGCAACGGCGGCCGGGTCCCCGGTGTCGATAATGGTCCTGCCGGAGCGGTGGCGCCGCCGCCAGACGCCACCGGGCTGCACTCGGCCTCGACCCTCGGCCCAGCCGATCTGACGGGTCGCGCGCCGCGCCTGGTCGTGGAGCGCGCTCCCGGCCACGATCCGGGGATGATCTACGACCTCGGCGGGGATGTCGTGCTCGGCCGTGGCGACACGGCCGAGATACGCCTGGACGACCCGTTCGCTTCTTCGCGCCACGCGCGCGTGTACGAACAGGGGAAGATCCTCGTGATCGAGGACCTCGGCTCCACGAACGGCACGTACCTGAACGAGGAGCTGCTCGACGGTCCGCGCCCGCTGCACCCGGGCGATCGCGTGCGGATCGGCGACTCCGAATTCACCTTCGAGGTCGACTGACTGGTGGCCCATCCTGGGAACCCGCTGTCGCCTGGATCGGCCGCCAATCTTCCGATGGGCCACTGATGCTGCGCGTCGCCGAGCACTGGTGTGGCACGGACACCGGCCTGCAAAGACGCGCCAACGAGGACTCGCTGCTCGTCCGCTCTCCGTTGTTCGTCGTCGCCGACGGGATGGGGGGGGCGCAGGCCGGCGAGGTCGCCTCGCGCGTAGCGGTAGAGACGTTCAGCGGCGGACTGGGCGACAGCTCGGACCCCGAGGGCAGCCTCGTCGTGCAGGTGAGGGAGGCGAACACGCGCATCAACGAGCTCTCGCACAGCGACGCCGCGCACGCAGGCATGGGCACCACGATCACCGCCGTGTACGTAGGCGAGCAGGAACTGTCGATCGCCCATGTCGGCGATTCGCGCGCCTACTGCCTGCGCGACGGCGAGCTCTTGCGCCTGACCGACGATCACTCGCTCGTCGACGAGCTGATCCGCCAGGGGAGGCTCACGCCGGAGGAGGCCGAGGAGCACCCGCAGCGCTCGGTGATCACACGCGCGCTCGGTCCGGAGGCGACGGTCGAGGTCGATTTGCGCTCCTTCCGGGGCCGTCCCGGCGAC
>DASUDH010000078.1:0-5444 GCA_036275675.1 Solirubrobacteraceae bacterium
GACGCGGTATTCGTCGGCGGGGGCGCCTTCACCCTGCCGCGCTGGCTCGCGGCCACCCGCCCGGGCTCCCGCTCCAACGTGCTCGAGGTCGACAGCAAGCTCGTCGAATTCGATCGTAAGAGCTTTGGATTGCGCACCTCACCTGATCTGCGCGCCACCATCGGAGACGCGCGCCTGACGATGCGCGACGTGCCGACCGCGAGCACCGACGTCGTCGTCGGCGACGCTTTCAGCAGTCGCACGGTGCCATGGCAGTTGATGACGACCGAATGGCTGCGCGACGTGCGACGCGCGTTGCGGCCCGACGGCCTTTACATACTGAACATGATCGACTACCCGCCGCTCAGCTTGCTGCGTGCCGAGGCGGCGACGCTCCTGGCCACGTTTACGAACGTCCGCCTCATCACGCCTGCGGGTGCAGACGGCCGTCCCGCTGGAGGCAACGCCGTGATGCTCGCATCCAACGGACCGCTCCCGCCCGAGCACGGACCGGCGGCCTACGGCGCGGGCACCTATGAGCGCGCGGCCATCGTCGGGCTCGTGGCTGGCGCCAAACCGCTGCGCGATGACTACGCGCCAGTGGATCAGCTGGAGACCAGGCCAAGCTGACCGAGCGGCCAGTCGGGGCGCGGGCGGGAGACGTGCGCGTTGCCGGCCGCGCAGAAGCGCCAGCGCAAGTCGACCGCCTTCGTTATCCCGATGCGCGTCCCCACCAGGACAAGGGGCCGGGACGCCCGCTCACCCGGCCGGATCACGACGGGGCCGTCGAGCAGGCTCGTGCCATTCTTCGATAGCTCCACCCCGAGCGCCTGGGTGAGCTTGCCCGGACCCGAGCAGAGATCCTGCTCGCGCGGCCGCGCAAGTCCGCCTCGCCCGCGCCCATCTCGCCCGCGCCCATCTCGCCCGCGCCTGCCTGGCCCACGCTCGCGCCCGCGCCCACGCCGGGCGCGCATCTCCTCGATCCCGCTGAGCGGCTCGAGCGCGCGGATCAAGACGGCCGCGCCGACACCCTGGGGCTCGCACACGGCGTTCAGCAGGGCATGGATGCCATAGGAGCGGTAGACGTATGCCGTGCCCGGCTCGCCGAACAGCGTGCGCGTGCGCGGCGTGACGCCCGCGAACGCGTGACAGGCGGGCTCGCTCTCGTGGTAGGCCTCCGTCTCGACGATCACGCCGGCGAGACCCTCGTGTTCGACGACGCACCCGATCAGGTCGCGGGCGACCTCGAGTACGGGACGGGCGTAGAAGGCGACGGATTGCACCCCGGGCCGGCGCGCGGGCGACCGTCGCTCCGCGTCAGCGACGCGCGCGGCGCCGGCGTCCACAGCGGTGGCGCTCGCGGCACTGGCACCCGCGACGGTGGTGCTCGACGCAACCGCCACCTCAGCCCCCCGGAGCCTGCTCCAGCAGCGCGCGGGCGCCAGCCAGCTGCTCGCGCACGCGCGGTAGCGCGGTGCCGCCCATCGACACCTTCGATTCGAGCCACGACTCGCGTGTGAGCACCTTGTAGTACTCGCCTGCGCTCCCACGAGTGTCGCTTGCCTGCCCCCCATCATGGGGGGCGCCCTCAGGGGTGTCGAGCAGCTCGCTGTGCGCGGCGAGCTCCGCGGGGGTGAGGTCGGAGAGCCGCCTGCCGCTGTCCACGGCGGTGCGCACGAGCGCGGCCACGACCCCGTGGGCCTCGCGGAACGGCATCCCGCGGCGCACGAGCAGGTCGGCGACGTCGGTGGCGGCGATCAGCTCGTCGGACGCCGCTCCTTCGAGCCGCTCGCGATCGAAGCTCACGCCCGACACCATCCCGTGCGCCGCCGCCAGCGCCAGCTCGAGCGTGTCGCAGCTGTCGAACAGGTGCTCCTTGTCCTCCTGCAGGTCCTTGTTGTAGGTGAGCGGCAACCCGTGCATCACGCCGTGCAGACCCGTCAGGTGGGCAACTATGCGCGGCGCCTTGGCGCGCAACAACTCGGCCGCGTCGGGGTTCTTCTTCTGGGGCATGATCGACGAGCCGGAGCTCCACGCGTCGGGGAGCTCGCAGAAGCCGAACTCGGCGCTCGACCACAGCACGAGCTCCGCCCCCAGGCGCGACAGATGCGTCGCGCAAATCGACGCCGCGCCCAGGTAGTCGAGCGCGAAGTCGCGATTGGAGACCGCGTCGATCGAGTTGGGGACGGGCTCGGCAAAGCCGAGCCCGCTCGCCACCAGCTCCCGGTCGATATCGAAGTTCACACCGGCGAGTGCCCCCGCCCCGAGCGGCAGGAGCGAGCACTGGCGCTCTACGAACGTGAACCGCGCGCGATCGCGCGCGAGCATCCAGAAGTAGGCGAGCAGGTGATGGCCGAGGTAGACGGGCTGGGCGCGCTGCAGGTGCGTGTACCCGGGCAGGGGCCAGTCGAGGTGCTCCTCGGCGCGCTCGACCAGGGCGCCCATCAGCCGCGCCGCGGCCTCCTGGGCCTCGCGCGCGCGGGCGCGCGTGTACATCGCCAGGTCCGTGGCGACCTGGTCGTTGCGCGAGCGCGCGGTGTGCAACCTGCCGCCGACCGGCCCCACGATCTCGGTCAGGCGCCGCTCGATCGCCATGTGGATGTCTTCGTCGCCCGGCGCGAATTCGAAGCGTTCCTGCGCGAGCTCCGCTTCGACCTCGTCGAGCCCGCGCAGCAGCGCGTCGCGGTCCTCGCCCGTGTTTATCTCCCGCGCCGCGAGCATCGCCGCGTGCGCGCGCGACTGGGCAATGTCCTGCGGCCACAGGCGTCGGTCGAAGCTGATCGACGCGTTCATCCGCGCGAAGTCGGGATCCTGAGGCTCGTGGAAGCGGGACACGGGAGGCCCGCAGTCTAAGGGGCTCGCCCCACGCGTTCCTCGCGCGCCCACCATGTAGGTCCCAGATTTGCTCCAGACAGGCCCAGCGCCTGCACGCGCATGCCCAGCGTCTGCAGGCGAACGCCCAGCGCCCGCCCGCGAATGCCTAGCGCCGCTCCTAGGGCGCTCCCACCGGCGAGGCCAGATCGTCGAGCTCGAGCACTTCGAGCATCACGCGCAGGTCGGCGTCGCCGATTTCGCCGCCGCGACGCTCGGCCTCGAGCACCCACTCGAACAGCACCACGAACGCGAGCGGTGTGTCGAGGTCGTTGGCGAGCGCGTCGCGGAACGCATCGACGTGGTGGTGCATGTCGGGTGGGCTCGGCTGTTCGGGCACGAGCTTTCCCAGCGCCTCGCGGATGCGCTGAGCGTGCCTGGAGCCGGTCACCAGACCCGTGAACGCGTCGCCGAGCGGGAGCGAGTAGTGGGTGCCGAGCAGGTACAGGGCGACCGCGGAGTGGCCGAAGAGCCTCAGGGCGTCGGTCAGGAGGACCCGCTCGCTCGGCGACGCCGGCTCCCATTCCTCGCCGTCGCGACCGGCCCCGAAGCACACGTTCACCCAGCGGTCCATGTCCGAGCGCGACACCTCCAGCAGGCTCATCTCGGTGTCGTGTGTCCCATGCGGGTCCGGTGCGTTCAACAGTCCAGCATCTTCGGAGAGCTCGTACAGCGTGTCCTCACCACTGGGCGAGTCGAACAGGAACTTCGTCCCGAAGCCTTCGCGCTGGAGGAAACGCTCGAGGAAGCTGAACAGCACGAACGGACGCGTCGAGCCGACGTCGACGGCGCCTTCGGATCCCACCGGTGAGGTGCGCACCTCGACCCTGATGGCATCCCCAGCGCTCACTCGCACGAGCTGGCCACTGAGCGAATCGTACAGGCGTATCTCACGCACGGTGTAAGACTATACGTCGATCATGCCGCGATCACTCGAATCGATCATTTGGTGAATAAATCGAATCGCCCCAATAAGCAGACCGGAGTGGTGGAGCGCCGGCGACGCCAGCCCGCCGGCACGTGAGTCCGGCGATTCAGCGGTAACGCTCCCCGGCCCGCCGGCGCCTGCGCCTGGGCGCCCAGCGCGCGCTCTTGCGCCCGTTCGTGCGCTCGCAAGCGGGCTCATCGCAGCGCACATCCCACTCCGGTCTGCGCGGCGCCGTATAGCGCGCGCTCCCGTCGGACGCGTACCAGCGCATCCACTGCCAGCCATAGCAGCTATGCCTGCGCATGGCAGCTCAACCTGTCGCGCCCGTCGTACACACCGATCACAACCATCGCGCAACCACTTCCTTCCCGAGAGGGTCTAGGCCGACGCCGGGATGCGCGTCTTTTTCAGGTCAGAGACATCCCGGCGCCAGATGGCCTGGAGGGGCCGCGTGCTTCCTATCACGTGCAGGCGCGAAGCGCAAGCGAAATCGTACAATTGTTTCTCACTTCAACAAGGTCTCAGCGACAGTGAAAAAGCTCGATTCGGCAGCGCTCGCCGTCTCTCATCTTCGGTCTGCATTCGGTATGCTCGGATCGACCTCTCGGTAGGGCCATGACAACCAACCTTTTTGACTATTTCGAGGAAGTGCCAGGGCAGGAGGGAACCCATGCGCCCTGGGCCGCGCGCGCGCCGCGAATCCCGAACGGCCGCTTTGACATCAAGCTCGTGCCGCGTACGCCCGAATGGCAAAAGAACGCCGCCTCGCTCGAAGCGCTCGAGCGGATCGAGCGCGAGCCGTGGGTCGACATGCTCACGCGCAACCGCGAGGAGGTCGAGCTGCGCCTGAAGGACGGCTGGATCGAGACGACCGGGGCAGCGCTGGAGGCCGGTGGGGGCGCCGAAGCGGCGCTCGGGGACCTCACGCGCTCGCAGCGCTACGCGATCCAGTTCTGGGACGCCAACGCGACCAAGGCGCTGCATGTCGGCCACCTGCGCAACCTGGCGCTCGGCAACGCGCTGGCGGCCTCGCTCGAACAGGCCGGCGGCGAGGTCGAGCGGCGCAGCGTCATCTCCGACGCGGGGCGTAGCATGGGCGAGGCGATGGCGGGCATCGTCCGCAGCGGCCACCACACCTCTGCGTGGCCGGACGACGACCAGAAGAGCGACCACTTCGTCGGGCTCTGCTACGCCGACTACGTGGCTGCCGGGGGCTTCGCCGAAGAGGGGATCGACGAACGCGAGGACTCGCTTACGCGCGAGCTGCGCATGCAGAACGACGCCGCCGACGAGCTGCTCAAACGCGTGATGGCGGGCGAGAGCGAGGCGCTCGAGCTGTGGTTCAAGACGCGCGCGTGGGTGATCTCCGGCCAGCGCAAGACGCTCGCGCGGCTTGGGGTGGCGTTCGACCGCGTGTTCTTCGAGTCGGACTTTCTCACCGAGGGCAACGAGCTGATCGAGCGGGGCCTGGCCGAAGGCAAGCTCGAGCGGCGCGTGGACGGCGTCGTGATCTACGACACGGGCGTCGAGCACCTCGAGGAAATGCCGCTCGTGCGCGCCGACGGCCAGACGACGCAGCACCTGCGCGCGGTCTCCTACTGGATGGGCACGCCGAGCGTCGAGGGCGTGACGACGATTCAGATCACCGGCACCGAGTGGGTGGCGC
>DASUDH010000079.1:0-7186 GCA_036275675.1 Solirubrobacteraceae bacterium
GCTCGCGCTCGCTCACGGCGCGCCCGATACCGCTCGAGCCGTCTCGGCCCGTACGCTGCTAGGATTCCCGCCCGAATGCCCACCACCTCGCAACTCGTGCGCAAGGGGCGCGTGGCCCCGAAGAAAAAGCTCGCGACCCCCGGCCTGAAGTCTGGCAAGGGGCGCAAGAAGAAGGTCGCCGCACCCCAGCGGCGCGGGGTGTGCACGCGCGTGTACACGACAACCCCGAAGAAGCCCAACTCCGCCCTGCGCAAGGTGGCGCGTGTGCGTATCGCCGGCTCGATCGAGGTGACGGCCTACATTCCCGGTGAGGGTCACAACCTGCAGGAGCACTCGGTCGTGCTCGTGCGCGGCGGTCGTGTCAAGGATCTACCCGGCGTGCGCTACAAGGTGGTGCGCGGCACGCTCGACGCCGCCGGTGTGAGCGATCGCAAGAAGGCCCGCTCACAGTACGGCGTGAAGAAGAAGTAGCAGCCAGCAGACGATGCCACGCCGCGCAGCCGCCCAGGTGCGTCCGCTGGAAGCGGACCCGATACACCGCTCCAAGCTGGTTCAGCAGATCATCAACAAGGTGATGCTCGACGGCAAGAAGTCCACCGCCGAGCGGATCGTCTATGACGCGCTCGCGCTGCTCGCCGAGCGTGGCGAGAAGGATCCGATCGAGCAGTTGGAGAGCTCGATCAAGGCGCTCACGCCGGCGCTCGAGGTCCGCTCACGCCGTGTTGGCGGGGCCACTTATCAAGTGCCGGTCGAGGTCCCCGCGCGTCGCGCCCGCACGCTCGCGGTGCGCTGGCTCGTCGAGTTCGCCCGCCAGCGGCGCGAGAAGACGATGGCCCAGCGACTCGCCAACGAGCTGATGGACGCACAGTCGCAGCAGGGGGGTGCCTACAAGCGCAAGGACGACATCTACCGCATGGCGCAGGCCAACAAGGCCTTCGCCCATTACCGCTGGTAGCGGCGGCGGTCGCTCGCCTCGGATAGACCCTTCAGCGCCTCGCAAGTTGCTTCGATCGCCCGATGCCCTCTGCTATAGTCGCCCCCCTCGGGCGAGATGGGCGTGGCCGTGTGCGCGGGCCCTCGCCGAGCGAGAAACCAGCATGAAGACCTCGACCAGATAGCGCAAAGCGAACCGCCCGACACCCGGCAGCGCGTGGGCCCGAGGGGCCCATTTTTTTGCCCGGAACGGCCCGCCACGCCAACTTCACGTAGCCAACGGACCACTCGAACAATGCCCCGCAAGCTCCCACTCGAGAAGTCGCGCAACATCGGGATCATGGCCCACATCGACGCGGGCAAGACCACGACGACCGAGCGCATCCTCTACTACACCGGCCGCACCTACAAGATCGGCGAGGTCCACGACGGCGCGGCCACGATGGACTGGATGGAACAGGAGCAGGAGCGCGGCATCACGATCACCTCGGCGGCCACCACGGCCGAGTGGGACGGCCACCGGATCAACATCATCGACACACCGGGCCACGTCGACTTCACCGTCGAGGTCGAGCGCTCGCTGCGCGTCCTCGATGGCGCGATCGCCCTGTTCGACTCGGTGGCCGGCGTCGAGCCGCAGTCGGAGACGGTCTGGCGCCAGGCGGACAAGTACGGCGTGCCGCGCATCGCCTACATCAACAAGATGGACCGCATCGGCGCCGACTTCGAGCAGGGCGTGCAGACGATGATCGACCGGCTCGGCGCCCACCCGGTCCCGGTCCAGCTTCCCATCGGAGCCGAGGGAGATTTCGAGGGCGTCGTCGATCTCGTCAAGATGAAGGCGATCGTCTACAAGGACGAGCTTGGCACCGAGCAGGAAGAGGTCGCGATCCCCGATTCGCTTGCCGAAGCGGCCGCGGCCGCGCGCGAGCACCTACTCGAGGAGGTCTCCCACTACGACGACGGCCTGCTCGAGCTGATCCTCGAGGAAGGTGAGATCTCAGAGGTTCGCCTCAAGCAGGCGATCCGCAAGGCGACACTCTCGACGAAGCTGACCCCAGTGCTGTGCGGCTCTTCGTTCAAGAACAAGGGCGTGCAGCCGCTGCTGGATGCCGTGGTCGACTATCTTCCCTCGCCGCTCGACGTGCCGCCGGTGACCGGCTCAGAGCCTGCCAAGGGCGATGCCGAGGAGCGCCGGATCGAACGCAAGGCGGACGACGCCGAGCCGTTCGCGGCGCTGGCATTCAAGATCATGGCCGACCCCTACGTCGGCAAGCTCACCTACTTCCGCGTCTACTCCGGTCGCCTCGAATCGGGAGCGCGGGTGCTCAATGCAGGCAGCGGGCGCACCGAGCGTATCGGGCGCATCCTGATGATGCACGCCAACGAGCGTGAGGAGGTCTCCGAGGTCTACGCCGGCGACATCGCGGCCGCCGTGGGCATCAAGCAGGTGATAACCGGCGACACCCTTGCCGCCCCGGATGCGCCGATCAAGCTGGAGAACATCACTTTCCCCGAGCCCGTCATCAAGGTGGCAGTCGAGCCCAAGACGAAGATCGACCAGGAGAAGATGTCGGTGGCCCTCGGTCGCCTGGCGGAGGAGGATCCGACCTTCCAGGTGCGCACCAATGAGGAAACGGGTCAGACCGAGATATCGGGTATGGGCGAGTTGCACCTCGAGGTGCTCGTCGATCGCATGAAGCGCGAGTTCGGAGTCGAGGCCAACGTAGGCCGTCCCCAGGTCTCCTACCGTGAGACCGTACGCGGCACCGCCGAGAAGGTCGAGGGCAGGTTCGTGCGCCAGACCGGCGGCTCTGGCCAGTTCGGTGTCGTCTACATCGATCTGGAGCCCGCTCCCGGCGAGGGCTTCGACTTCGTCAACAAGATCAAGGGTGGCGCGATCCCCTCGGAGTTCATCCCCGCCGTGGAGAAGGGCGTCGAGGAGGCGCTCGAGAATGGCGTCAAGGCGGGCTACCCGATGGTGGACGTGCGCGTGACGCTGATCGACGGCAAGTACCACGACGTCGACTCCTCGGAGATCGCCTTCAAGGTGGCCGGATCGCTTGCCTGCAAAGAGGCAGCCAAGCGCGCCAAGCCGGTGCTGCTCGAGCCGGTCTTCGCCGTCGAGGTAGTCACCCCCGAAGACTTCCTGGGTGATGTGATCGGCGATCTTAGTCGCCGTCGTGGACGCGTCGAGGGCCAGGAGCGACGCGGCAATGCGCTCGCCGTCAGCGCACGCGTCCCGCTCAGCGAGATGTTCGGCTATGCCACCGATCTGCGTTCCAACACACAGGGTCGGGCCAACTACACGATGCAGTTCGAGGGGTATGAGGAGGTGCCTCCGAACATCGCGGAGAAGATCATCGAGCAGCGCACGGGAGAGCCTGTGCCAGCTTGATCGCAGGCAGCAGCCAAGAAAGTCCCCATTCAGATAGATTTCTCAGGTTCGCCCTACCAGCGGCGAGCATCCAAGTCGATTACAGGAGCGAACACAAAGTGGCGAAGGAGAAGTTCGAGCGCGACAAGCCGCATGTCAACGTCGGCACCATCGGTCACATCGACCATGGCAAGACGACGCTGACCGCCGCCATCACGACCGTGCTGGCGGAGAAGATGGGTGGCGAAGCCCGAAGCTTCGAGGAGATCGACAACGCTCCCGAGGAGAAGGAGCGCGGGATCACCATCGCCACATCGCACGTCGAGTACCAGACCGAGAACCGTCATTACGCGCACGTCGACTGCCCCGGGCACGCCGACTACGTGAAGAACATGATCACCGGCGCCGCCCAGATGGATGGGGCGATCCTGGTGGTCTCGGCGGCCGACGGCCCGATGCCGCAGACGCGTGAGCACATCCTGCTCGCCCGTCAGGTGGGCGTCCCCTACATCCTCGTGTTCCTCAACAAGGCCGACATGGTCGACGACGAGGAACTGCTCGAGCTGGTCGAGGTCGAGGTGCGCGAGCTGCTCTCCGAATACGACTTCCCCGGTGACGACATCCCGTTCATCACGGGCTCGGCGCTGAAGGCGCTGGAGGGCGACGAGGAGCACAAGGGCAAGATCCTCGAGCTGGCCGAGGCGCTGGATACCTATATCCCCGAGCCCGTGCGCGAGCTCGACAAGCCGTTCCTGATGCCGGTCGAGGATGTCTTTACGATCACCGGCCGCGGCACTGTCGCCACCGGCCGCGTGGAGCAGGGCATCGTCAACACCGGCGACACGGTCGAGATCGTCGGCGTCCACGACACCACCACGACGGTCGTGACGGGCGTCGAGATGTTCCGCAAGATCCTCGACCAGGGCCAGGCGGGCGACAACGTCGGCTGTCTGCTGCGTGGTACCAAGCGCGAGGAGATCGAGCGTGGCCAGGTGCTGTGCAAGCCCGGCTCGATCACCCCGCACACCAAGTTCAAAGCCGAGGTCTACGTCCTCAGGAAGGAGGAGGGTGGTCGCCACACTCCTTTCTTCACGGGCTACCGGCCGCAGTTCTACTTCCGCACCACAGATGTCACCGGCGTGGCGAAGCTGCCCGAGGGCGTCGAGATGGTCATGCCCGGCGACAACGTCCAGATGGAGATCGAGCTGATCCAACCGATAGCCATGGATCAAGGTCTGCGCTTCGCCATCCGAGAGGGTGGACGCACGGTCGGCTCGGGCGTGGTTACCGAGATCATCGAGTAGTACCAGGGCGCCTCAGATCGCCGGGGCGCCCGTTCATTGGCAGTCCGATACGACGAATAGAGCTTCGCCTGCGGGAGCGGTGAGGGCGGATTCCCACCGAGGAGGGATCCGCCCTTTCTCTCGCTCTCAGCGGAGGAGCCAAACGGCCGGTAAGCCCTCAGGCAACGATCCGACACAAGCGAACGAAAGTTATAAAACCAGAGACACTCAGATGGCAGCTGCAACCCAAAACAAGATTCGCATCCGGCTGAAGGCGTACGACACGTCCGCGATCGAGTCGGCCGCAAAGGAGATCGTGGAGACCGCCACGCGTACCGGGGCGACGGTCTCCGGTCCCGTTCCGCTGCCAACGGAGAAGAACGTCTACTGTGTGATCCGCTCCCCGTTCAAGGACAAGGACTCGCGCGAGCACTTCGAGATTCGCACGCACAAGCGGCTGATCGACATCCATCAGCCGAGCCCCAAGACGGTCGACTCGCTCCAGCGCTTGGACAATCTTCCCGCGGGCGTCGACATCGAGATCCGCCTCGCCACCTGATCTTCACATGTCAGCGATCCTCGCCAAGAAGCTAGGGATGACCCAGGTCTTCCAGGACGACGGTAGCGTCGCGCGCGTGACCGTGCTCGAGGCCGGACCGTGCCCGGTGACAGCAGTCCGCACCGCCGAGCGCGACGGGTACGAAGCGGTGCAACTCGCATTCGGCCAGACCAAGGAGAAGCACCTCTCAAAGCCTGAGCTGGGTCATCTGAAAAAGGCGGACGCTCCCCCGATGCGTCACCTGGTCGAGTTCCGCGGCAAGGTAGGCGAGCTGCAGGTCGGCGGATCCGTGACGGTCGAGTCCTTCGATGTGGGCACGCGCGTGAAGATCGCGGGTATCTCCAAGGGCAAGGGCTTCCAGGGCACGATCAAACGCCATAACTTCAAACGTGGCCCCAAGTCGCATGGCTCGCACAACGTGCGTGCTCCCGGATCGATCGGCGCCTCCGCCGACCCCGCGCGTGTCTTCCGCGGTATACGTGGACCGGGCCAGATGGGCAACAAGCGCGTTACTCAGCCGGGCCTCGAGATCGTGGCGGTGGATCCCAAGAAGAACCTGATGCTCGTACGCGGATCGGTCCCCGGGCCGCGCGGTGGCGTCGTGGAGGTACGCGACGATGCCTGACGCACCCGTGCTCGGCCCTGCCGGCGGGGCCGCGACGTCCAAGAAGGCGAAGCTCGACGAGTCGACCTTCGGCGCCCGCTTCCACGGATCGCTCGTGCATCAGAGCGTGCGCGCCGAGCAGGCTGCGCGCCGGCGCGGGACGGCTGCCACGAAGACGCGTGCCATGGTCTCCGGGGGTGGCGCCAAGCCCTGGCGCCAGAAGGGCACGGGACGCGCACGCGCCGGTTCCAATCGCTCCCCGCTGTGGACGGGCGGAGGGGTCGTGTTCGGTCCCCAGCCACGCTCCTACACCTTCAAGGTCAATCGCAAGGAGCAGCGCGCCGCATTGCGCAGCGCGCTCTCTCTGCACGCGGGGCGCGGCTCGCTCGCAGTGCTCGACGCCGCCGCGTTCAAGGCCCCCAAGACCAGTCAGGCGCTGGATCTGCTCGACGGCTGGGACCAGCCACGTCCGACGCTCGTCGTGCTCGGCGCCGGCGAGTCATCGGCGGCGCTGTCGTTCCGCAACCTCGCTCGTGTCGCAGTGCTCGTGCCCGAGCAGGTCGGTGTCGCGGACCTGCTCGGCGCCGCCTCGCTGCTCGTGTCCGAGGTGGCGTTGCAGGAGATCACCGCGCGCGCCAGCGCGTCCGCGAGGGAGAGGTCCTGATGGAGAGCTCACAGGTGATCGTCAAGCCGGTGCTCTCCGAGAAGAGCTACGTGCTCTCGGCGGCAGGCAAGTACACCTTCCGGGTTCACCCCGACGCCCACCGTACCCAGATTCGCCAGGCCGTCGAATCGCTGTTCGGCGTGCACGTCGTCGAGGTGCGTACGCTCAGCGTCAAGTCCAAGCCCAAGCGTCGCGGTATCACGCGCGGTCGCACGCGCACCTGGAAGAAGGCGATCGTCCAGGTCCGCAGCGGCGAGAGCATCCCGATCTTCAAGGGCCTCGAGGGCCTGCAGGAATAGGAGTCGACCCATGGCAATTCGCAAGCCCAAGCCCACGAGCCCAGGTCGACGCTTCGCTTCCTATCCGGACTTCGCCGAGGTCACCAAGGCAGAGCCGGAGCGCACGCTCGTCGAGGGTTTGAAGAAGAGCGGTGGGCGCAATGCCCAGGGTCGCAAGACCGCGCGCCACCGTGGCGGCGGCGCCAAGCGCCTGTACCGTCGGATCGACTTCAAGCGGCGCAAGGACGGCGTGCCCGCGAAGGTCGCCGCGATCGAGTACGACCCCAACCGGTCCTCCTACATAGCGCTCTTGCACTACGCGGACGGGGAGAAGCGCTACATCCTGGCCCCGCAGCGGCTCACCGTCGGCATGACCGTGGCCTCCGGTGACGGCGCCGACATCGCCGTCGGCAACTGCCTCGAGCTCGCGCGGCTGCCCGTCGGCACGGTCGTGCACAACGTCGAGCTGCAGCCCGGACGCGGCGGCC
>DASUDH010000080.1:0-37646 GCA_036275675.1 Solirubrobacteraceae bacterium
CGACGCGCTGTTGAACTACTACACGGCGCTGTCGTTCGCCGACCCCGAGAAGGACCTCACGGACACCTTCTGGCCGGCGTTCCACATCATCGGCAAGGACATCCTGAAGTTCCACGCGGTGTTCTGGCCCGCGATGCTGATGGCGGCCGGCGTCGAGCTCCCGCGCGAGATCTACATCCACGGCTACCTGCTGATGCGCGACGCGTCGGGCGAAGAGCACAAGATGAGCAAGTCGCTCGGCAACGTGCTCGACCCGTTCGAGGTGATCGACCGCTTCGGCTCCGACGCGCTGCGCTTCTATCTGTTGCGCGACGTGTCCTTCGGCCAGGACGGGTCGGTGTCGACCGCCTCGTTCGAGCGGCGCTACGAGAGCGAGCTCGCCAACGACTACGGCAACCTCGCGAGCCGCACGATCGCGATGATCGTCCGCTACCGCGACGGAGCGGTGGCGGCGGGAGAGCTCGATGGTCTGCTCTCCGACGACTTCGAGGGCCTGGGCATGCGCGTCGGCGAGCTGATCGACAGGGTGGAGTTGACGAGCGCGCTCGACGAGATCTGGCTGCGCGTGCGCAGGCTCAATCGCTACGTCGAGGAACGGGCCCCATGGCAGCTCGCCAAGGATCCCTCGCTCGCCGATGATCTCGATCGCGTGCTGCGCACGCTCGCCGAGGGGTTGCGGGTCGTGTCGGTGCTGCTGCACGCATATCTCCCCGAGAGCACCGAGCGGCTGCTCGCAGCGCTGGGCTCGCCCGACCTCTCGCTCACGGGAGCGGTCTTCGGCGAGGGCTCGGAGCGACGCGTGCAGGCGCTCGAGCCGCTCTTTCCGAGGATCTCCCTGGACGACGCTCGCGAGTGCCCGCTCAACGCATGATCGACTCTCACACCCACCTCGACCTGTGCGACGCGCCGGACGCGGAGCTGGTGGAGCGGGCGGTGGCGGCAGGCGTGAAGAGGATGTTGACCGTAGGGACGGATGGGGCATCGTGCCGGACGGCGCTGGCGGCGGCGGAGGCGTTCCCGCAGGTGTGGGCCGCCGTTGGGCGTCACCCCAACTACGCGAAGGGCTTCGACGGCGCCGACCTGGCCGAGCTGAAGGCGCTGGCAGCACACCCACGCTGCGCGGCAGTGGGCGAGACGGGGCTCGACTTCTATCGCGACTACGCGCCAAGGGAGGACCAGGAACGGGCCTTCTCGGCGCAGATCGAGCTGGCACGCGAGCTGGACAAGCCGCTGGTGATCCATAGCCGCGCGGCGGAGCAGCAGACGCTGGCGCAGCTTGCCGCCGAGGCGCGGGGTGTGAACGTGGTGATGCACTGCTTCTCCATGCCCGAGCGCCTAGCGGAGTGCCTGGAACGCGGTTACACGATCTCCTTCGCAGGGAACATCACCTACAAGAGCGCCGGGGACCTCGTGCAGGCGGCACACATGGTGCCGGACGAGCGGTTGCTGGTGGAGACCGACGCTCCCTACCTGACGCCCCAGCCCGTGCGCAAGCACAGGAACGAGCCGGCGTTCGTCGCCCACACGCTCGCCTTCCTGGCCGACTTGAGGGGTACAGCGGCTGGCGAGCTGGGGGCCGTGGTGGAGCGCACCGCCGCGCGCGTGTTCCGGTGGTGAGCGCCGCTGGGCGGCGCAGCAGGGAGTTGGGTCAGAACTTCCTGCGCGATCCCAACATCCTCGGGGTGATCGGGCGGGCGAGCGAGCTGTCGGCACAGGACGTGGTGCTGGAGGTCGGCGGAGGCCAGGGGATGCTGTCCGCCTATCTGGCGCAGAGGGTGGCGTGGCTGCACGTGGTGGAGTTGGACGAGCGGCTGCGCGGTGTGTTGGAGGGGAGCGTAACGGGGTTGGAGAACGTGGCGGTGTGGTGGGGCGATGCGATGCGCGTGGACCTGGCGGGGATGCGGCCGAGGCCGAGCAAGATGGTGGCGAACCTGCCGTATGGGATCGCCGCGGGGGTGCTGCTGCGCACGATCGATGAGCTGGAGGACGTCGAGATGTGGGTGGCTATGGTGCAGCGCGAGGTGGGCGAGCGGCTCGCGGCGGCGCCGGGGAGCGGGGCGTACGGGGTGAGCTCGGTGCTGGTGCAGCTGGCGGGGGAGGTCAGGGTCGTGAGGGCGGTGCCCCGGACGGTGTTTCGACCCGTGCCCAATGTGGACTCCGTGCTGGTCAAGATCGTGCGCACCGGAATGGCGGCCTCGCCGGGGGTGCGCAGGGTGGTGGGCGGGGCGTTCGCGCATCGGCGCAAGGCGCTGGCAAGGTCGCTGGTGCTGGCGGGGATCGAGCGCGACCGCGAGCAGATACGCGAGGCTCTGGTCGAGCTTGGGCATCCCGCGGACGTGCGCGCCGAGCGGTTGGCACCGCGAGAGTTCGTGGCGCTGGCGGAGGCGCTGGGTCTGTGATCTCACCTCCCCCGCGAGCCCTTGTCGCGCCGCGGAAGGCCTCCGAGCGATGACTCCCCCGACTTCTCCTTTGGCGCTGCCTCTGCGCGCGTTGGCCCCGGCGAAGATCAACCTGGGTCTGTTCGTGGGTCCGAAGCGGGGGGATGGCAGACACGAGCTGGTGAGCGTGATGCAGTCGATCTCGTTGGCTGACGAGCTGACGCTGGAACGCGCCCCGGCGGGGGCCAAGCGGGACGAGGTGGTGTGCCCGAGCGTGGCTGGCGAGAACCTGGCGGCGCGTGCGCTCGAGCTGTTCCGTGGGGCGACCGGCTGGGACGGGGGGAGGGTGCGTTTGAGCATCGACAAGCGCGTGCCGGTGGCGGCCGGGCTGGGCGGGGGGTCCGCAGACGCGGCGGCCGCGTTGCGCCTGGCCTGCGCGGCATCGGGGTTGGGCGACGGAGAGCTGCTGCTCGAATTGGCGGGAGAGCTGGGCGCGGACGTGCCCGCACAGGTGGTCCCCGGACGCTGGCTGGCGACAGGCGCAGGGGATCGGTTGGCGGAGCTTCCCGACCCCGTGTCCCCCTTCGGCGTGCTGGTGCTGGCGCAGGCGGCAGAGCTATCCACCGCCGAGGTGTACGCCACGACGGACCGGTTGGGCCTCGGGCACGATGCGAGCTTTCTAGAAGAACGCCGCCGGGCGCTGCGCGGGGCGCTGGAGCTGGGCGCGGCGCTGCCGAGCGATGCAGAGCTGCTGCACAACGATCTGGAGGTGGCGGCTGTGGCGCTGTGTCCCGCCGTTGGGCGGGCACTGGAGCAGGCGTACGAGGCCGGTGCGGAGATGGCGCTCGTCAGCGGCTCAGGTCCAACGGTGGTGGGGCTGTTCGCACGCGCAAACAGCCTGGCGCGGGCGCAGCGCGCCGCGGCGGGGTTGGCTGGGCGCGAACCGGCTCCGCTGACCGCTGCGCCCGTCAGCGCCAGCTTCGCGCAGGCGTACAGCCCCGGTGTACGCAACAATGAAGGTTCGTGAATCACTAGACGTGATGCGCAAAGTCGCACACCGGAGAGCACCATGAGCACGACCGCCGTCACCGATCTCGTCGCCGTCTGTGCCGGTGTCTTCGGGCTGGCCCTGTACGTCGGCCTGATCCTCGCGCCGGCGTGGACCTCCTACTCGCGCGCGTGGGAGCGCCTGGCGGCGACCGTCCTGTCCCTGTACGTGCTCGCGGTGTTCGTCAGCCTGGGTGTGCTCGGCGCGCTCGTGGCCGTCTACTTCTGGGGCTGAGCTTGAGGGCGCGCTCCACAATATCTGGCGGTCCGATGCGGCCGTTCCGCGGCGTGCTGCGTCACTCACGATGCTCGACGTGCAACCAGCACGCCTGCGCTCGTGTGCGGCGCATCCCATCCACGACCCGACCACCTCGATCCCACCATCTATTGTGGAGCGCGCCCTAGAGTGTCAGAGCTCGTCGGGCTGGACGCCGTCACCGAGGCGGTCGAGTCGGGGGCAGGTCTGCCCGAGGTCGTGCGCGCCGCTTCGCGCGCTCTCGATGCCAGCCTCGCGGTGACCGACGCCGGAGGCGCCACGATCGCGGTCGCCGCGCGCTCGAGCGCCGACGAGCGCTCGCTCCTGTCCGGGGCGGATGGGGTGACCTGCCTCCCGTTGCGGGTGGCCGATGCGACCGTCGGATCGCTTCACATGCGCGCTCGCACCGAGCCGAGCCCGCTCCTGCGGCGGCTACTCGTCACGATGATCGCCTCCGAGGTCGAGCGCGTGCGCGCACCGGACGTGGCTTCGGAGACGGCCGCCGCCGACTTGCTGCGCGTCGCGCTCGGCCGCGAGCCGATCTCCCGCGACGAGCTGCTGGCGCGCGCCCGCGAGCTGTCGCTCGACCTGCAGGACGGCGCGAGCGTGATCGTCGCTCGCGCCCACCCCCAGGCGCCCACAGACGAGGGCTGGCGTGCTCGCGCGCGAGCGGTCGCCGAGCGCGGCGCCCGCGCGGTCGTGAGCAGGTCGATCGCCGCCCTCTCAGAGCGCGAGGGCGCGGCAGGCGTCGAGATCCTGCTGCTTGTCCCGGGCGGTGAGGAGTCGGTGGCCGCACGCGCCGCCGAGGCCGTCTTGCGCGAGATGGAAAGCGCCCTCGCCGGCTACACGTTCGCGCTCGGTCGCAGCCGCATCGCCTCGGACACGACGGATCTTCCGCGCGCGGCGGGCGAGGCGCTGCTCGCCGCCAACGTCGCCGAGGGCGGCTCACAGGAGGGAGTGCTCGCCTTCGAGCAGACCGGCGCCTACCGGCTGCTGCTGAGCGCCATGAGCGAGAACCCGAGCGAGCTGCAACGCTTCTACGCGGAGACAGTCGAGCCGCTCGTCGCCTATGACGAGCAGTACGAGACCGAGTTGCTGCAGACGCTCGAGACGTTCCTGGAGGCTGACGGCAATGTCGCCGGCACCGCCCAGCGCCTGTTCACCCACCGGCACACGGTCTACTACCGGCTGGAGCGCGTCCGCGAGCTGACCGGGCTCGACGTGAGCTCGAGCGACGGCCGCGAGAAGCTCAGCCTTGGCTTGAAGGCGATGCGCGTGCTCGGGATCTCCTCGGCCCGCGGTCCTGCCTCCGAGGACGGCGTCCGCGCTGGACGCGTCCCGCGCCGCTCGCCGCGCCGTCCCTGAGGCGCCGACGCGTTCGCCCGCCGGTCGACGACCAATCCCCGCGCCCCGCTGTTCTACCGTGACAGCTCAAGTGGTGGCCTGCTCGACGAGCATCCTCACGGGCCGTGCGTACAGGAAGGCATAGGCGAGCACGGCGAGACCGGTCAGCGCGTCCGTGAAGAGGGTGGCGTAGAAGAAGGCCGGGATCTGCGGCGAGCCGTAGATGAAGTGCCCGGGCGTCAAGAGCCCGGTCGCCGAGTACACGGCCAGGCACACGCGTGCCTCACGGTAGCGGCGTTCGGTGTAGCGGCGGTAGCCCACCAGTGCGATCCAGGTTAGAAGTGGCCATGCGAGGACGATCGCCACCCGTATGATCGTGTCGAAGCTGCCATGCGGGCCGGGGTAGCGGTGGACTGCGACGAAGTTATGCGTGTAGTGGATGGCGGTCGAGAGGATCCC
This sequence comes from Solirubrobacteraceae bacterium, assembly GCA_036275675.1. Classification (GTDB taxonomy): domain Bacteria; phylum Actinomycetota; class Thermoleophilia; order Solirubrobacterales; family Solirubrobacteraceae; genus Palsa-744. Next base: position 5,485 of record DASUDH010000080.1, read on the forward strand.
CGCCGCAAGGATCGTCCTGAGAAGCACGAGTCGCCGTCGTTCGTCCAATCGCACGCTGACCTCCATCTCTTGATAGAACGCTCTAGTGCCGGTTAGTATTCCACCCGGACGCGTGAAATGCCATAGGAGGATCGAGTGCAGGACACCAGAGCGCGCATCGTGAACACCAGCGCGGAGCTGTTCCGCCGTCAGGGCTTCAACGGGACGGGCGTCAAGCAGATCGTGGCCGAGGCCAGCGCGCCGTTCGGTTCGCTCTACCACTTCTTCCCGGGCGGCAAGATCGAGCTCGGCGAGGAGGTCGTTCGCTCGTCGGGCGCGCACTACATCCAGTTGTTTGCCACCATCGCCGCGCAGGCGCCGGACGTCGTGACGGCGGTCGGCGACTTCTTCGCCAGCACGGCAGCCACTCTACGCGAAACAGACTACGCCGATGCCTGTCCGATCGCGACGGTTGCGCTCGAGGTCGCGAGCACGAACGAGCCGCTGCGCCGAGCGACCGCCGATGTCTTCGACAGCTGGATAACCGCTGCCACCGAGTACTTCGCGCTCGCCGGCATTCCGCGCGCCCGCGCGCGCGAGCTCGCGCTCTCAATGCTCTCGCTGCTCGAGGGCGCATTCGTGTTCAGCCGTGCGCTGCGCAGCACAGAGCCGGTAGCCGTCGCCGGATCCACAGCGGTCGAATTCGTGCGCACAGCGTTGAGCGAAGCGCCGACAGATCTAGACACATCCGAACGTAAGGACGGCGCCGATGTCTGACTTCACGATTGACCGCGACACACTCAACGCCGCTTCGCCAGGCTTCGGGGCGGTTGCGGTCGGTGCACTGGCTGGAGGTGTCGGGGCAGTCGTGGGCGCGGCTCTCACTCCCGGTCGCCGGCTCGATCTTGGCGCGGTTGAGCTCGGGTTCATAGCGGGCGCGTATCCGGCGATGGCGCTTCGCGAAGAGTCACCTCGCGCAGTCGTCTTGGAGTCCGCTGCAAGTGCCATGTTCATTGGCCTTGCGGCATATGGGCTCCGCCGCCGGTCGCGACTAGGAATTGCCGCCGGACTGCTCGGACATGCAGTGTGGGACGTCGTCCATCATCTGTACGCCATAGGCACCAAGACGCCCCGCTGGTTTCCGGCCTTCTGCTCGGCCGCGGACGTAGCGCTCGCGATCCAGTTCGTTCGCGCGCAGTAGGGCGTCATGTCGATTCAGCCCACCGCTCGCACCACTCGACCCGCCACTCGTCGTGCGCTCGGGATGGCTGCTCTTGCCGTCGTGCTCGAGCTTGCGCTGATTACGCCTTGGGTCGATCACGCGGCCGATCGCAACCAGACCGTTCACTTCACCCAGCATGGTCTGATCTTCCTCGGCGGAGTGCTCATTGGCTTCGCGCTGCGTGAGCTCTCACGTCGATGAAGCAACTGCTGCTTCACTGGCCCCACGTCCTTCCCGTGCTGCTTGGATTCGGGACGGTCGTCTACCTATGGATTGCCAATCGGAGCTCGCAAGGCGCGGAGATCGCGACGCGGCGCTCTGACGTTGATAGTGATCCGGCGGAAGGCGGCGGTGGTTCAGATGTCTCGGGTGTTCGGGTCGCAATCAGGCCTAAGCCGGCAACTGTCAGTCCAGCGGCGGGATCAGCGCCCGCGGCAGTACGACGCGAGACGGCGCGCCGTGGCGTGATTGTCCTCGGGCCGATCCTTGCAGCCACTGCTACCGGAGCGACCATCTACGGCATAGACCTCGCTTCCGCGCACCCCGGTCGCGGGCTGGTGTGGACTCATGTCGGGGTCTCCCTGCTCGTCTGTCTGCTGGCTATCTACAAGCTCGCGGACATCGACTTGGCGCAGGTCAAAGAGGCGTGGCGCACGGGCCATCTGCTCGATGTGGGGGCCTCCATTCTGCTTGGAGTGTTGCTCGTCCCGTTGCTGCTCAGCGGGATCGTCGTGCTGGTGAGTCCATCCAGCGTGTCCTACTCCGCCTACGCACATCTGCTCGCGAGCGCATGGTGGACGCTGCTGGTGCTATGGCACCTGACGCGTTACCTCGCTCGATCGGTAGGCACAATCACTCGCGGGCGGCGAACTCCGCCGTATAGGTCGCGCCGTGCGTTCCTTTCGCGAGGCTGCGCGGTGGGGCAGGGGCCACACCGACGCCAATGTCGCGATAGCCGCCTGTGAGCATGATCTTGCGATGCATGGGCGAGAGCATCCACGCGTTCACCATCGCCGCGGGGGTCGCCAGCCTGTCGGTTGCCCAGCCGATGTTCTGGGCGGCCGACAGGCGCCGTGCGCCCGACGCGTAATGCGAGGCTGTGATGCGCTGCCACGGCGTCCCGCCCGTCAGGCTGTTATCGCCGAAGTAGTGGCCGATCACCATGTCTTTCGCCTGGCTGGCGGCTATCCGTTGGAGAGAGCTGTTCGACCGCAGCACGCCAAGGTGGTATGCCTCGCGTTCACGCTCGATCAAGCACAGCGTCGCGGCCACCACGCGCGATATGTTCCCCCGACTCGGGCGCAAATATATATCCCTACAGTGCCCCCGTCCTGACCGCCCTGTGCGTCCACCTGACCCCGTCGCACTCGCGCCGGTCTCGCCGAGCAACCCCGCCGACACCGCCAGCATCGCAGCGATGACCGCGCTCGTCTCTCGCTTCATTGCGATCCCCCAATCCACGGCACTGCAACCATTCTTGCAGGCAAGAGGGATTTGAGGCGCAGCGGCGCGCTGGTCCCATGCCCGCTGCTTGGAGCGCACCGTGCGATCATCACGTGACACGATCCACCTGCGTTGGGGAGTGGGGTAATGGCAGCCCGGGAGACTTTGACTCTTCAAGTCCTGGTTCGAGTCCAGGCTCCCCAGTCTCACCGTCCACCGTCGTCATAAGTTCGAGCGTGGTGCGGGCCGGCCGGCTGTGCTCGGATCGACCTGTACGGACGCCTTCGTGCCCGCACACCGCAGGCTAGGGCTCGCCATCTAAAGTCTGCCCGATGGCCGCCTCACCGACCGTACTGATCCTCGCCGCCGGCCGGGGCACGCGCATGCGCTCCAGCACGCCGAAGGCCTTGCACGAGCTGTGCGGCCTCCCGATGATCCTGTGGCCCGTGCGGGCAGCGCTCGCCGCCGGCGCCGCTCGCGTCGTCGTGGTCGACTCCCCTGCGCGCGCGCTCGAACAGGTGCTGCCCGACGGTGTCGAGCTGGCTGTCCAGAGCAGTCCGGACGGCACGGGGGGGGCCGTCCGTGCGGCCGCCGACCACATCGATCCCGACGCGTCTGTCGTCATCCTCAGCGGGGACGTCCCGCTCGTCAGCTCGATTGCGATCGGCGAGCTCGTCGACGCCCACACGAGCAGCGGAGCGTCGGCCACGATCGCCACTGCCGTGCTCGACGATCCCAGCGACTACGGCCGGGTCGTGCGCGATGCGGACGGGTCGGTCGCACGCGTCGTGGAGACCAAGAAGCAGGGCGACGCCACCGACGCCGAGCTTCAGATCCACGAGGTCAACACCGGCATCTACGCGTTCGCCGGCTCCGCCCTGCTCGGCGCGCTCCCGCGGCTCACCCCCGACAACGCTCAGCGCGAGCTCTACCTGCCGCGGACGCTCGACATCCTGCGCTCGGACGGCGCCATCGTCGCGGCTCATATGGTCAACGACGAGCGGCTCGTGCTCGGCGTCAATGACCGGGTCGCCCTCGCCCGTGTGCGTGCGCTCGCCCAGCGAGCCGTCAACGAGCGTCACATGCTCTCTGGTGTCACCGTCGTCGATCCGAGCTCCACGTTCATCGACGTCGACGTGGAGATCGCCCAAGACGCTCGCATCGAGCCCGGCAGTGCGCTGAAGGGAACGACCGTGGTCGGCGCCCACGCCACGGTCGGACCAGCCACGACCTTGATCGATTCGCGTATCGGCGATGGCGCCGTAGTCGGGCCTCACACCACCGTCAACGCCTCCAGCATCGGGGAACGAGCGATCGTGCACATCTCGTGGCTCGACCGGGCTACCGTCGAGCAAGACGCCACAGTTGGGCCGTTCGCCTACCTGCGTCCCGCCGCGCTGCTGCGCGAGGGCGTCAAGGCCGGCACGTTCGTGGAGATCAAGAACTCCGATGTCGGACCCCGCACGAAGATCCCACACCTCTCCTATATCGGCGACGCAGACATCGGATCGGACACCAACCTCGGGGCCGGTACCATCACCGCCAACTACGACGGTCACTCCAAGCACCGAACCGCGATCGGCAGTCGCGTGCGTGGGGGAGTCGACACTTCATTCGTCGCGCCCGTCACGGTCGGCGACGACGCCTACACCGCCGCAGGCTCGGTCGTCACCGACGACGTGCCTCCGGGAGCCCTGGCGGTCGCACGCGCCCATCAGGAGAACGTCGAGGGCTATGCCGAGCGGCGCGAGAGCGAGTCATAGGAGCCCTGGCGCGCCGCCGTCTCGGGCTGCGTCTACACTCCAGGATGAGATGAGCAGCGTGATCGACACGCGCACGCAGCCGTCCCCGACGAGCCTGCCGATCGACTACGACAAGCGGCTGATGCTCTTCGCGGGACGCGCCAACCCGCAGCTCGCTGTCGACATCGCCGAGAAGCTAGGTGTCGACATCGGCCCGGTGACGCTCAAGACGTTCTCCAACGGAGAGGTCTACTGCCGCTACGAGGAGTCGATCCGCGGGGCCGACGTGTTCATCGTGCAATCCACCTGTGGCAACCCGGCCACCGGCGTCACCGCCAACGACTCGCTGATGGAGCTGCTGTTCATGGTCGACGCCGCCGTCGGCGCCTCGGCGCACCGCGTGATCGCCGTCACGCCGTGGTTCGGCTACTCCCGGCAGGACAAGAAGTCCGCTCCCCGCGAGCCGATCTCCGCGCGTCTGGTGGCTCGCATGATCGAGGCCGCCGGCGCCGACCGTGTGCTCACGATGGACCTCCACGCCGGCCAGATCCAGGGCTTCTTCCAGAAGCCGGTCGACCACATGACAGCGCTGTTCATGCTCACCCAGTACTTCGGCGACCTGGGGCTCTCCGATCTCGTCGTGGTCGCCCCCGACGCCGGCCGCGTCAAGCTCAACAAGAAGTTCGCCTCCAAGATCGGCGCCGAGCTCGCGATCCTCGACAAGGAGCGTCCCGCCCAGCAGGTCGCCGAGATCGGCTACGTCATCGGTGACGTGCAGGGCAAGACCGCGGTGATCGTCGACGACATGATCGACACGGCCGGCACGCTCAAGGCCGCCGCCCGCACCGTGCTCGACGCGGGCGCCGCATGCGTGTACGCTGCCGCCACTCACGCCGTCTTCTCCGGCAACGCATTCGAGAACCTCGCCGCCTCGGGGCTCAAGGAGATCGTCGTCACCGACACCATCCCCGTGCGTCCGGGCAGCCCCGAGAATATCCGCGTGCTCCCGTGCGCCGAGCTGCTCACCGACTCGATTCGCCGCATCTTCACCGACGACTCAGTCAGCGAAGTCTTCGGCGGCGAGAACCAGCTCTTCTGAGTGCCGGCAGTGCCCTCCGAGCTCAGGGCGCGTCTCCCGCGTGGCGGGCGCCTCGCGCTGATCGCGCCCGCCCTCCTGCTGTTCCTCGCGATCAGCGTCCTGCTCGCGCGCTTCCTCTCAGCGGAGAACGTCGAACGCGACGACATCCTCGCCCTCCTGCAAGCCGAGGCCGCCGGCGATGAGCGCGGAATGTTCTCGCAGCTCTCCGGCTGCCGTATGAGTCCCGCCTGCGTGGCGAGCGTCAAAGCCAACGCCGCCGCCTTGCGCCATTCCGGGTCGGTCAAGATCCTCTCGCTCAGCTCGCGCACCGCCTACTCGCTCACCGGCGCCACCGCACCCACGCGTGTGGCATGGACCGTGATCGGGAGCCTGCCCACCGTCCAGTGCGTCGAGGTCAGGCGCACCGGCAACTTCATCGCCGGCGTCTCGGTCGCTCTGCTGTTGCTCAGCGCGCCGATCCCAAACGAAGGGGATTGCTAAAGTCCTCGGCCTTCTCATGGCCACCACCACGACCAAGCTCGACGTCGCCCGCCGCGAGCCGCACGGCTCACGTTCGGCGCGTCGCCTGCGCCGCAGCGGACGCATCCCTGGGGTGCTCTACGGCGGCGGCTCCGAATCCGTGAGCTTCAGCGTCGACGCGCGCGAGCTGCGCCTCGCGCTCGCCGGCTCGGGCGCCGTGGTCGATCTCAGCATCGACGGCTCGAAGCCCACCCCGGTAGTGCTCAAGGAAGCCCAGCGCGATCCTGTGCGCGGCCAAACCACCCACGTCGACCTCCTGCGCGTAAGCCTTGACAAGCCGATTCACGCGGTCGTGCCACTCGAGCTCACCGGCATCGACGACACCCCCGGCGTCAAGGAAGGCGGGATCCTCGAGCACGTCACCCGCGAGCTGAACATAGAGGCGCTCCCCACCGCCATCCCGGAGTCGATCGTCCACGAGGTCGGCGAGATGCAGATCGGCGACACGCTCCTGCTGGAGGTGATCGTCGCTCCCGAGGGTGTCACGCTGCTCGACGATCTCACCATCACGGTCGCCACGCTCTCCGCTCCCCGCCTGCAAGTCGAGGAGGAGGCGGAGATCGAGTCCGAGACGGAGCTCGTCGGCGAGGACGGCGCCGAGGACGGCGAGGCGCCCGCAGACGACGGCGCCTCCTCCTCCGAGGAGTAGCTGCTGCGCCCCTTCGGCGGCGGCGCTCCGGTCGACTGGCTGATCGTCGGGCTGGGCAACCCCGGTCGCGAGCACGCATCCACCCGCCACAACGTCGGCTTTATGGTCGCCGAGGAGCTTGCCGAGCGCTGGGAGCTTGGGCGGACCAAAGGCCGCTTTCGCGGATGCCTCGCCGAAGGCCGCGCACCGGCGGGATTGGAGGGCGGTGTGTCCGGGGGGGTGTCCGGTGGTGGCATGTCTGCGCAACCGGATGTCCCGCGCGCGCGTGCGCGCGTGGCAGTGCTCTTGCCGCAGACCTACATGAACGACGTCGGACGCTCTGTCGGCCCCGCCCGTGGCTCCCTCAAGCTCCCGCTCGAGCGGGTGCTCGTAGTCCACGACGAGATCGACCTGCCGTTCGGTGACGTGCGCGTGCGGCTCGGTGGCGGTCTCGCCGGCCACAACGGCCTGAAGTCGCTCAAGCGCGAGCTCGGCAGCGCCGACTTCATGCGCGTGCGCGTCGGCGTCGGTCGCCCCGCCTCCACCGACCCTGAGATCGTCTCCGCATACGTGCTCGGACGCTTTCGTGAGCCCTCCACCGAAGTCAAGGACCTGATCGACCGTGCCTGCGAGGCGGTCGAGCGCGTCGTCGTCGATGAAGCGCAGTAGCCCATGACGGCGATTAGCTCGACCATCGCCATGGTTCGGCCCACAATCCCTCCGGAGGAGGGCTGACGATGGCCCTGCGCTCGCTGCTCGGCGCGATCGACCAAGACGCCGGCGCCCGCAGGCTCGCGCGCGAGGGCGGTCACGCGTTCGTCTCCGCCTCGCTGCGCCCCTACACGATCGCGGCGCTCCTCGATCGCGACGCGGAGCGTCCCGCACTCGTGGTCGTCGGCGACGATCGTGCCGCGCGCGACCTGGCTGGCGATCTGCGTGCCTGGCTTGCTCCGCGGCGCGTGCGCTTCTACCCCTCGCGCGGCGTGGCCTACGAGTCGCACCTCACCCCGCCCCCACATCTCGTCGGGCTGCGCGTCGCCGCGCTCGACACTCTGCTTCCGCCGGTCGGCGGCGACGTCGAAGCGCCTGTGGTGGTCGTCTCGGCTGTCGCCCTCTCCGAGAAGGTGCCCGACCCGCAGCTGCGTCCGCGCTCCTTCACGTTGCGCGTCGGTGAGCTGCTCGACCTCGGCGAGTGCGCCGGTGAGCTCCTCGGGGCCGGCTACGAACGCGTCGACCAGGTGGGGGAGCGCGGCCAGTTCGCGTTGCGCGGAGGCCTGCTCGACGTGTTTCCCGCCACCGAGGAACACGCCGTGCGCGTCGACATGTTCGATATCGAGATCGAATCGCTGCGCTGGTTCTCGACGTTCACCCAACGCTCGCTCGGCGAGGTCGATGAGGTCGAGATCGCGCCCGCCGCCGAGCTCGCGCCCGAGCACCGCGAGCTCGCCGAGATCGCGGCCGCAACCGGCGCCTTCACGGTGGCCGCGGGCGACGGGTCAGACAGAAGGCCGGACATCGCCGAGTTGCTCCCCGTAGAGCGCTTCGGTGCCCTGCTCGACCTGATCGGCCCGGACACCGAGCTGATCGTAGCCGCCGAGGAGGAGCTGGCGCCCGCGCTCGGCGACCACTGGAGCGACGTGTGCGCGGCATTCGCCGACGAAGACGCCCATCACCTGTATGTGAGCCCACAGGAGGTACAGGCCGCCGTTGCCGCCCGCACGCGGATCTGGCTCTCCTCGATGTCAAGCGGCCAGGAGATCGCACTACGGGCATCGACCGCCGACACCGCCGCGCGCTCGCTCGCCGAGGCCGAGCCAGAGCTCGAGAAGCTCGTGCGCTCCGGCTACCGCACGGTCGTCGCCTTCCCCCGGCGCGGCGAAGGCGAACGCGCTGCCTACAACCTCGGCCGTCTGCAGGCCGACTGGCTCGACGGTGACGTCGACGTCGCGCGCGCCCCGCTCGAGCCGTCGCTACGCTTCGCCGTGGCCTCGCTGCGCGAGGGCTTCGTAGCACCGTCGCTCAAGCTCGCGGTCTTCCCCGAGCGCCGTCTCCTGCGCCGCCGACGCGCCGAGCGCGGTGGCGCGGCAGCTCCCGACGATCTCTCCGGTCCCGCGCGGCGGGGCGCGTTGCGCTCGTTCACCGAGCTGCGCACGGGTGACATAGTCGTGCACGAGGACCACGGGATCGCGCGCTTCGCGGGCTTTCAGACACGCACCGTCGCGAGCGTCACGCGTGACTATCTCTATCTCGAATACCAGGGCGACGACCGCGTGTTCGTTCCCACCGACCAGCTCGCGAAGATCTCGCGCTACGTAGGCGCGGGCGGCGCAGCCGGCGCCCCGCCGCTGTCCAAGCTCGGAGGTTCGCGCTGGGAGGCGATGAAGGCCAGGGCTCGCCGCGCCGCCCAGGAGCTGGCGGGCGAGCTGCTCAACCTCTATACCGAGCGTCGTCGCCGCGCCGGCCACGCCTTCGAGCCCGACTCCGACTGGCAGCGCGAGTTCGAGGAACACTTCCACTACATCGAGACCCCCGACCAGCTCGAAGCGATCGAGCTCGTCAAGGCCGACATGGAAGCGCCCCGCCCGATGGACCGGCTCGTGTGCGGGGACGTCGGCTACGGCAAGACCGAGGTCGCGCTGCGCGCCGCCTTCAAGGCAGCCGGCGAGGGCAAGCAGGTCCTGATGCTCGTACCCACGACGATCCTCGCCCAGCAGCACTACGGCAGCTTCTCCGAGCGTCTTGCCGACTACCCGCTCACCGTCGAGCACGTCTCGCGCTTTCGCACCCCCGCAGAGCAGAAGGCGGCGCTCGCAGGCTTCGCCCAGGGGCGCATCGACATCCTGATCGGCACCCACCGCGTGCTCTCGCGCGACGTGCGCGCCAAGGACCTCGGGTTGCTGATCGTGGACGAGGAGCAGCGCTTCGGCGTGAAGCAGAAGGAACTGCTGCGCCAGCTCAAGCTGAAGGTCGATGTGATCTCGATGTCCGCCACCCCGATCCCGCGCACCCTGCAGATGTCGCTTGCGGGGCTGCGCGAGATATCCGTGATCGAGACGCCCCCTGAGGGCCGCCTGCCCGTCAAGACCTATGTGGGGGAGTACGAGGAGGAGCTCGTCAAGCGGGCGATCGTGCGCGAGCACGAGCGGGGCGGGCAGGCTTTCTTCCTGCACAACCGCGTCGAGTCGATCGACGGCACCGCCGAGCGCCTGCGTGCGCTGTGCCCCGGCGTTCGCTTCGCGGTGGCCCACGGCCAGATGGGCGAGGGCGAGCTGGAGGCGGTGATGATGGACTACCTGCAGGGTGGCGCCGACGTGCTCGTGTGTACGTCGATCATCGAGTCGGGCATCGACATCCCGCAGGCCAACACCCTGATCGTGGAGCACGCCGACGCGTTCGGCCTCGCTCAGCTCTACCAGATCCGCGGGCGGGTCGGGCGCAGCCATGAGCGCGCCTACGCCTACCTTTTGTATGACTCGGCCGCCGCGCTCACATCCGAGGCTGCTCAGCGGCTCTCGGCGCTGTCCGACTACACCGAGCTCGGCGCTGGCTTTAAGGTCGCGATGCGCGACCTCGAGATCCGCGGCGCCGGCAACCTGCTCGGCGACGAGCAGTCGGGCCACGTCGCCGCGCTCGGCTTCGAGCTGTACATGCAGATGCTCGACGAAGCGGTCCGTAATGCCGGGCCTGCCGGCGTCGAGCGGGACGGCGAGCTGCCCGAGCCGGTGCGTCTCGACGTCAACGTCAACGCCTACATACCAACCGACTACGTCCCCTACGAGCAGGCCAAGATCGAGGTCCACCGTCGCGTCGCAAGCGCCCTGGAGGTCGCCGAAATCGAACGCCTTCGCGAGGAGCTCGAGGATCGCTTCGGGCCCGTCCCGGAGCCGCTCGGCAACCTGTTGGCGTTGCAACGCGCCCGCATCAAGTTTGGCCAGGCCGGCGCGCAGGCCGTGAGCTTTCGCGGCGACCGGCTTGCGGTGACGCCGATCGAGCTCGACTCCGTGCGAGCCAAGCGACTGCGTGAGGAGCTCCCCGATGCGCTGTACGAGTCGGGACGCTCACAGGTCTCCGTGCGCGTCCCGCGTGAGGGCGAGGAGCGCTTCCCGACGGTCGTGCGCGCAGCCGACGTGCTGCTCGCGGTCGTGCGCGAGGCCGCTTAGCGATCGCGCGCGGGGGCCTTCGCGATCGCGTGCACGGGCGCCTGGCAATCGTACGTAAGGTGCCCAGGGCGCATTAATGAAGTTCTTAAGCACGGCTCGGGGAGTTTCCGCTAGAGTGCCCGCGTCGTGTCCAAGCTATCGGGTCACATTGCGGCGCTCGGCGCCGTTTTGCTTACAGGTCTGACGCTCACAGCGTGCGGCGGAGGCATTCCCGGCAACGCCGTCGTCAGCGTCAACGGCACTGCGATCACGAGCACCACGTTCAACCATTGGATGATGGTCGCCGCCGGCTCGAGCTCGCCCGCCGCCGCCACGGGCCAGGCCGCTCCCAAGCCGGTCGTTCCCGATCCTCCCACCTACAAAGCTTGTGTCGCGCACCTCGAAGCCACGGCGCCGAAGCCCGCCAAGGGCCAGCCCAAGCCGACCGCGGCGACGCTCAAGACGCAGTGCGAACAGCAGTACACCGCGCTCAAGCAGCAGGTGCTCGGCTTCCTGATCTCCGCCAACTGGGTGCTCGGCGAGGCTTCCGACCAGGGAGTCAAAGTCTCCGACAACGAAATCAAGAAGCAGTTCAACCAGATCAAGAGCCAGCAGTTCCCCAAGGAAGCGGATTTCCAGAAGTTCCTGGCCAACTCGGGACAGACGGTCTCCGACCTGTTGCTCCGCGTGAAGCTCGACATGCTCTCCTCGAGGATCCAGAAGAAGGTCACCAAGGACGCAGCCAAGAAGCCGAGCCAGAAGGAAATCGCGGCCTACTACGAACAGCACAAGTCGCAGTACGGTCAGCCCGAACGACGCGACATCCTGATCATCCTCACCAAGACCCAGGCTCAGGCCGAAAAGGCCAAGCAGGAAATCCAGTCCGGCAAGAGCTTCGCGAGCGTCGCCAAGAAGTACTCGATCGACCCGGTCAGCAAGGCCTCCGGCGGATCGCTTCCTGGCGTCGTCAAGGGCCAGGAGGAGAAGGCGCTCGACACGGCGGTCTTCACCGCCAAGCTGAATGTGCTGGGCGGTCCGGTCAAGACGCCGTTCGGCTACTACATCTACGAAGTGAAGAAGACGCTCCCCGCGAGCCAGCAGGCGCTCTCGCAGGTGCAGTCCTCGATTCAACAGCAGCTCACCGCCCAGAAGCAGCAGAAGGCGCTCAGCGAATTCGTCAAGAACTTCCGCAAGAAGTGGGAAGCTCGCACCGAATGCCGCGCCGCCTATTCGGTGAAGGACTGCAAGGGCTACAAGGCTCCCACCATCCCCACGCTGCCCAGCACCGGCACGCCCGTGCCACAGACGGGAGCCCCCACGACCGGCTCGTCCGGGACCACCACCAAGAAATAGCTCCCGTCCTGGTCTCATCGCCGGCGGGGAACGATCCGGATAATCTCCGCAGCGCTGTCTGGGGTCGATCGAGCCCTGGTCCGCGCAGCGTCGAGCGGAAGAAGCAATGAGTCAGATCGAGAGAGTCCACGCCCGTCAGATCCTCGACAGCCGGGGCAACCCGACGGTCGAGGTCGAGGTCGCGCTGCGCTCGGGCGCCCATGGCCACGCGGCGGTGCCCTCCGGCGCCTCCACCGGCGAATTCGAGGCGACCGAGTTGCGCGACGGCGGCGAGCGCTGGCTAGGCAAGGGCGTCACGCGCGCTGTGGCGTCCGTGGACGGCGAGATCGCTCGCGCCGTGGCGGGTCTGGACGCCTCCGACCAGCAGGGTCTCGACGAAGCGCTGATCGCGCTTGACGGGACCCCCAACAAGTCACGTCTCGGCGCCAACGCGATCCTTGGCGTCTCGCTCGCCGCCGCCCATGCGCAGGCAGCCGAGGAATGCCTGCCACTGTGGCGCTACCTCGGTGGGGAGGCCGCACGGGTGTTGCCCGTCCCGATGATGAACGTGCTCAACGGTGGCGCTCACGCCGACAACAAGGTGGACTTCCAGGAGTTCATGGTCGTCCCGTGTGGCGCTCCCACCTTCTCCGAGTGCCTGCGGATGGGCACCGAGGTGTTCCACGCGCTGAAGCGCACCCTTCACGACCGTGGTCTCTCCACCGCCGTCGGCGACGAGGGTGGCTTCGCGCCCGACCTCGACTCCAACGAGGAGGCCCTGAAGATGCTCGTGGAGGGTATCGAAGCGGCCGGCTACGAGCCCGGCAAGGATGTCGCCGTCGCGCTCGACCCTGCCACCAGCGAGCTGTACGAAGACGGCGCCTACGTGCTCGAGCACGAGGGTCGCACGCTCAATGCCACCGAGCTCGCCGACTACTGGGCAACCCTCGCCTCGCGCTACCCGATCCTCTCGATCGAGGACGGCATGGACGAGCAGGACTGGGCAGGTTGGAAGACGCTCACCGAGCGCGTCGGCGCCAGTGTGCAGCTCGTCGGCGACGATCTGTTCGTCACGAACACCGGGCGGCTGCAGCACGGCATCGAGCTCGGGGTGGCCAACTCGATTCTCGTCAAGGTCAACCAGATCGGCACTCTCTCGGAGACGCTTGCGGCGATAGCGATGGCGCGCAAGGCCGGCTACACCGCCGTCATGAGTCATCGCTCCGGCGAGACCGAGGATGTCACGATCGCCGATCTCGCCGTGGCAACCGGTTGCGGGCAGATCAAGACAGGCGCCCCCTCGCGCTCGGACAGGGTCGCCAAGTACAACCAGCTGTTGCGCATCGAGGAGCAACTCGGCGCCGACGCAGAGTTTCCCGGGCGCGCGGTGTTCCGCGGCTGACACAACGGGTCGCGAGGACACCGTTTAGAGCACACCGCGGGGCGGTATGCTCAACGATGCCGGGCGCGACCTCATTCGCGCGCAACTCAGCCACACGATCAAGACACAGCCGAGCAGAAGAGCGTGATCGCGCCCGGCGTGGTTCTGAGAGCAGGAAGTCGGTGCGTAAGGGCGAATGCGACGATATGCCCGCCGCCTCCGCCTACAGAACTCCAGCCCCTCCTCGCCGATCCGCGTCCGTCCCTGCGGTCGCGCGGGTACGCTGGGACCGGCTGGGACGCATCGCGATGCTTTGCGTGATGGTGGCGATCGTCTACCTCTACCTGAGTGCCGGCGTCCGTCTCTTCTCGACCTGGCGCGAGTCGGGGCGCGATCGCGCCCAGGTCCACGCGCTCGAACACCAGAACCGCCTGCTCCAGCGCCAGCACGCCGCGCTCGCGAGCCCGGGCATCGTGCAGGCGGAGGCGCGTCGTCTCGGGATGGTCCATCCAGGCGAGCAGGCCTACATCGTCAGCGGCTTGCCCTCCAACTGAGAGGCGCTGCTAGCCTCGCCGTTCGTGCCGGGGTTCGACAACGCGATCCACCAGTGGCAGCAGGGCGAGCGGCGTCTCGCGCAGGCGCCGGCCGAGCGCGGACTGCTCCTGCAACTGATCACGGACACGCTCGTCGCCGAGCTGCGCCGGCGCCTTGGGGGGCGCTTCGCGGCGGCAGAGCTCGTCGAGCTCTACGAAGGCGACACCTCCTGGTGCCTGCAGCTCGCTATGGACACCGCCCCGCAGGATCCATGGGCGTGGGACTCGCGCGTGGTCGTCGACGCCGCCTTCGCGCGCTACCTGCGCGAGGCGGTCGACTATGCCGGGGGACGCCTCATCCCCGCTGAGGGGTAGCGACCCCACGCCGGACGTCGTGCAAACGAGCTTCTAGTCTTCGCTGCCGGCGCGGCGGATCACGATCTGATCCTCTTCGATCGTGACCTCGACCGGGCGGTGACCGGCCCAGTGCTCGGCGTAGATCGGATTGTCTTGAACGGCGGGGTCCAGCCACAGGCCATAGCCCTCTTCGCCGTGGTCGAATGTGCCCTCCAGCGGTCCCGCGTCGCGCGGAGTGGACCGGCGTCCGCGACGTCCACGCCTGCGGCGGGGGCTCGACGGAGCGCTCTCCTCCTCGCTCCCGGCTTGTGCTTCTGTCTCGGCCTTCGCGCGCTCGGCTTCCATCGCGGCTTCCAGTTCGGCGGCGATCAGCTCGTCGTCCTCGGCCCGCAGGTCGATCTCCTCGGGATAGGCGACCGCGGTGTCGAGTCCCTCGGAGGTACCCTCGTCACCGAGGAGCTCGTTCTGCCGCTTGAACTGCTCGATCTCCTGGACGGTGACCTCGAGCTGGTGGGCCACCCACGCGTCGGTACGGCCTTGTCGTACCCAGCTTCGGATCTGGTTTAGGTGCGGGCGCAGTGATCTACGTGCCATGAACGGCCCGGGAGACTAGCGCATGCTTCGATGGCTCGCTGACCCGGTCGTTCCGCAATCGAGGACAGCCTCGAGTCTCGCTTGCAGGGAGCGCATCTGCGTTCAGTCGGTTGGGACACTATGCTTGCGAGTAGGGCGGGACCGGGGGCGATCTCGCCTTACGTC
Organism: Solirubrobacteraceae bacterium; assembly: GCA_036275675.1. Taxonomy (GTDB): domain Bacteria; phylum Actinomycetota; class Thermoleophilia; order Solirubrobacterales; family Solirubrobacteraceae; genus Palsa-744. The sequence continues at coordinate 20,618 of DASUDH010000080.1, forward strand.
CATGGCCAACTAGAAGGGTGCAGCCCATGCTGGTTCTGACGCGCAAGCCCAACCAGAGCATCATGATCGGGGATGACATAGAGGTGTCGGTGCTGTCAGTGGCGGGCGACAAGGTGCGTATCGGCATCCATGCACCCCAGGACATCCCGGTGTTCCGTACCGAGATATACGTCGAGATCCAGCGCGAGGGGGACGAGCGGAGTCCCTCGAGCGATGATGTCCGCGCGGAGGTCGACGATGCCCTGGACGGGTTGCGCGACTCTTCCTGAGGCAGAGCGCGGCTCTTTCTGAGGCAGTGCGCGAGTCCCTGGCCTTATGCGCGGGCCGATTCGGCCCCTCCTCGAAGGCCTGGCGCGTTCGGGGCACGGGACGCTCCCGTCAGCTTGGTCTGCTCAGCTGAGCAGCAGGTAGAGCGTGCGGAACATGATGGCCGTGACGATCGCCGCGGTCATGACGAGCGTCAGCACGAGCAGCACGAAGCGGACCGACCCGCGCTTATGACGCCTGTTCACCTCGCGCCTGATCGCGCGCTGCTCGGCGGTGCGTCTCAGCGACGCCCGCCGATGGCGCTCCATCGAGATCTCCCTCGCGAAGGCGCGCTCGAGCTCGGTCAGGCTCTGCCTCATCTTCATGACCGCGATCTCCTACAGGCTGGCGCGTCCACTACCCGACGGGCGTCATGCCCTCGGCGCGCTCGTAGACCTTTATGAAGCGCAGGTAGTTCTCGGCGATCTCGCGAGCGCCGGCTGAACGTTCGATCTTGCCGTCGACGTATTCCTTGAGCGGGTTCCACCAGATCGAGCGGCCGATCGCGAAACCCACGAAGCCATCCACGGGGGCGGCCTGCGCGAGCCAGTGGTCGACCTTCGCGTCGTCTGCGCCGCGACCGAGCACGACGCACACGACGTCGTCGCGGCCGCCCGTGCGAGCCTGGGCGGCGAGCATTTCGCAGTCGGAGCGCTCGTCGACGCCCTCGATCTTCCAGATGTCGACCTCGATGCCGGCGTCTTGGATCTCCACGATGACCCGGCGCATCAGCTCGGGACGCAGCTCCGCGTCATAGCGCTCGGCGCTGCCGTCCACCGCCTGCAACTGGGCGTCCTCCGCGGGCACGAGCAGCTCGAACAGGAACTTGCGGTCGTGTGCGTGCAGCCAGTCAGACAGGCGCCGCAGCTTCTGAAGCTGCTCGCGGTTGCCCTCAGGGTCCCCGTCCGGGTTGTAGCGGACGAGCACCTTCGTGAAGTCCGGGTCGAAGCGCTCGATGTGCTCGCCGAACTGCTCGCCGTACTGGAAGTCGAACATGTTCTGACCCGAGCGCTCGGCGGGCATGGCGAGCTTCAGGCCCTGGGTGCGAGCTTCCTCGGGCACCGACCCGCCGAACTGCTCGTCGACGAGCACGCCCGTCACCGAAGCATCCGCTCCTGCGGCCACTGCCCGCTGCAGTCCCTCGAAGATGAGGTGCTTGGCGTCGGCGATCATCGCGGTCTGCTCAGGGTCCGGATCGCCCTCGATCCCGAAGAACTTCTTCTGGAACGAGCCGCGGTGGTCGAAGGCGAGGATGTAGAGCTTCTTCTCGTAGCCGAGTTGCATCGATCGGTTTCCTTTGGCAGTCGCTGATACGGCCTCGCCGCGCGCACACACGGCGCCCGCGGGAACCGGCTAGGACGACCGCACTCTATCGCCGGGACCGCTCCGGTGGTGCTCGATTGGCTCTTAGAATGACACGATGCCCTCAGGCGCTGATCTGTTCGTGGTCTGCAAGAAGTGTGGATCGGAGGTCAGCCCGTACATAACCGAGTGCCCTTACTGTGGCCACCGGCTGCGCCGGCGCGCGCCGAAGCTGCCGCGTGACCGCTTGGGCAATCCGCGCCGGGGACTGTTTCAACGAGCATCGCTCGGCCGTCTGCGCCGCGGTGAGATCGTCGGAGTGCGCGTCGACACGCCGCCATACGCCACGATCGCCCTCGTGGCCGCGAGCTGCGGCGTGTGGATAGCTGCACAGGGCGCCTATGTGAACCTGGGCAAGCTCGTGATCGCGGGTCCCCTGCACGGCGACTGGTGGCGGCTGCTGAGCAGCCAGTTCGTCTATGGGCGCGGCTTCTCTAGTGGCCTGTTCATGTTCGCTGCGCTGCTCTCCGTCGCGATCTTCGGTGGACTGCTCGAGCGCCGCCACGGCACGCTCGTCGTGCTCGCGCTGTTCTTCGCGGCGGGAGCCACGGGCGCGCTGGCCGCCGAGGCGCTCTATGCGTTCCCGATCGTCAGCGGCGCGAACGCGGGCGGGCTCGCGCTGCTCGCCGCGTGGGCGGCTCCCAACCTGGCGGCGGCCCGAGCCGGCCACTACTACGAGGCGGACCTCCTCGCCGCCGCCGCGATCGCCGCGGTGCTGCTCGCAATGCCATTCGCGCGACCGGAGGTGAGCTGGCTGGCGGGCGTCGCCGGCGGAGCGCTCGGCCTGACCCTGGGGCTCGGCTTGAGCCGTGCGAGGTCCGTTTGAGCTCTCGCGGGACCCGCGGGCCGTGGCCGGCTCGAAACGGACAGGGTCCGAAGCGGCCTATGATGGGACCGCTTTGCCGGACCGTTCCTACACCGCAGCCGAGGTGGACGCAGCTCTCGCGGCGCTGGTCGAGCCAGGACGTCTGGAGCACGCCCAGGACGTCGTGGTGCACGCGGCTCCTACGCTCCAGCGGGTGCTCGCTGAGGCACTCGCCGAAGGAGGTTGGTTCGGGGAGGCACACGCCGCCGAGGTAAGCCGCGCATCCGCGGAGAACGACGAGAGCGAGCGCGCCCGCGCAGTGAGTACGCTCGTGGCCGAGCAGACACGGCTCGGCATGTTTGTGGGCGTCGCGGTCGGCTTCGAACTGGCTCACGAGCTTGCCCACCAACGCGAGTCCGGGGCGGGCGGGTCTCGCGACACTCAAACACCGATAGAGGAGCACTGAACATGCAGATTCGCTTTCTCGGCCATGCGGCTTTCGAGCTCACCGACGGCGAGGCCTCGGTGCTGATCGACCCGTTCCTGACGGGCAACCCGAAGGCGGCCGTCTCCGCGAAGGAGCTGAGCCCCGATGCGATCCTGCTCACTCACGGCCACGCCGACCACATCGGCGACACGGCGGCGATCGCCAAGCGCACGGGCGCACACGTCGTGGCGATCGTGGAGATCGCAAACGAGCTCGGCGAAGAGGGCCTTGCGAACGTCCACGACCCGAACATCGGCGGCACGGTCGAGCTCGAGTGGGGCTCGGCGAAGCTGGTGCCCGCCTGGCACACCTCGACGACCCCGAAGGGCACCGTCAACACGCCGGCGGGCTTGATCGTGAGATTTGGTGGCAAGACGATCTATCACCTGGGCGACACGAGCCTGTTCTCGGACCTTGGCCTGAACGCGAAGCTGGCGGGAGGTATCGACGTGGCGCTGATGTGCATCGGGGGGCACTACACGATGGACCGTCACGACGCCGTCGAGGCCGCACGGCTGATCGGCGCGAGGCAGGTGATCCCGTGCCATTACGACACGGTCCCTCCGATCGAGACCGACGCGCAGGCGTTCAAGGCGGACGTCGAGGCGCAGGGGATCTCCGAGGTGATCGTGCTCGCGCCGGGCGACACCCATTCACCATGACCGCCGCAGCGACGTGCGGGCACGAAGGCGAGAGCGGCGGGAGTGTGCCGCTGGCAGGTGATCGCAGCCAGTCGCCAGCGAACTGGGTCGTGCGGACATGACGATGACGCACGCGGTCGTCCTGATCGAAGCCGAGCGCGACGCCCTGTCCACGCTCGGCGGCGAGCTAGCGGACATCGAGGGGGTCGCGGAGGCCTATTCGGTAACCGGGCAGTGGGATTTCGTGGCGATTGTGCGCGTCCCCGACCACGAGCAGTTGGCGGACGTCGTCACCGACAGGATCGGAAGACTCTCCGGGGTTGGGCGGACCCAGACGATGGTTGCGTTCGCCGCGTTCTCAAGGCATGACCTGGAGGCGCTGTTCTCCATCGGCGAGTAAGAATCTGACCGATGGCGTCCGTGCCGTTGAAGCCGCAGTACGGCCCGACGCTCGGCAGGCTGCTCGAACCGCGCTGGCGGTCGGCGGCCCCGGTCGTGCGCGTTGTTGCGATCGCGGCAGCCACCGGTCTGCTCGTGCTCGCGACCGGGGCTGTGCTGACGCTGCTGGACGCAAGCTATTCGCACGGCGGGCGGATGCCGTTCAGCTTCAAGTACAAGGGGCTCAACCGCACGGCGCCGAACCCCGGCGGCTACGTGAAGGTGACGCGCCTCTCAGCCGGGCGGCTCGACGACTCCTATGCGGTCGCGCCGCTCGTACTCGCCCCCTATGGCGCCAGCGTGACCGGCGAGCTGCCGCTGTTCGCGGCCGGTTACACCCGTGCGCTCGCCGGACGCTTCCCGCGCTTCAGGCTCGAAGGGGAGGGCAAGACGCGCATCACCTCGACACTCGTCGGCTATGACGTGCGCTATAGCGCGCTCGTCGACGGGCGCACGGTGTATGGGCGGGACGTGATGCTGCTTCCCGGACGGCGCAGTGCTCGCGAAGGCGTCGTGATCGAGATGCTGAGCGACGAACGGGCGAGCGTGTCAAAGCCGATGGGGAGCTCCGGAGTGCTCGAAACGCCACTGAAGACGTTTGCGTTCGGGTAGCAGATCAAAGCTACGCGGCTTTGCTACGGGGCCGACGTGGCGCCGTCTTTCGGCGTCGCTCCGTTTGGAACCTGCGGCGGCGGTGAAGGATCGGCTTTTGTGACACTCGGTGTGGTCTTGCCAATGCCTTCGGGAGCGGGTGGTGTTGTCGGAGTCGTCGTGGTGGGCGGCGGCGTCGGGGTCGTTTCGGTCGTGCCCGGTGGTGGTGGCGGCGTGGTGGTCGTTCCGGTGGACGGGACTTCTGCGGGAGCGGGCGGAGAGCTCGGCGGCGCCTGACTGCTCGGGAGCTGTGTCGAGTCGGTCGTCACCTCGGTTACTGGCGGGGTCGCGGGCTTGGGGACGGTTGGCGTCGCATTGTGTGCGACTCCAAGCGTGAGCGTGGTCGTCGTGGGAACGACCTGTGGGACGGCGATCTTTGCCTTCTTGGTGGCATGGACCTTGAGCTTCGTAGCCGCGTGCGCTCTGCCGGCATCGTGCGAGGAGACCGTGACCGGTTGAGAGGTCGAGCGCATGACCACCGGTTCGCTCGCACGGGACGCGTCCGCGATCGACGCGACCGCGACCGCATGGTGATGGTGGTGGCTCACGGCATGGTCGGCCTCGACGGTGCTCGCGGTGACGACCGCGGCTACCGCGAGCCCTGCGACTGCCTTCGTCGCCAGTGCGCTCGCGCCCGCCGTCAGCAGACCGCCACCGGCGCTGACGCTCCCAGCCGCTCCAGCTCCCGCTGCTGCGCCTGCCCCGCCGGCGCCCGCCACGTGGGCTCCCCCTGCGCCGGCGGTTGACCCGAGCTTGGTGAGCGCGAGCTTCTTCAGCAGCAGCAGCGGTCCCACCGGAAGCATTGCGGCGAGCGCGACGTTGTTGTCCTTCAGTTGCTTGCGGAATGCGCGGCAGCGCTCGCAATCGCGCACATGACGGCGCACGGCCGGAGTTGTCTTGAGCAGGCCCTCGGCGACTTCCCCGAGCTCCATCCGAGCCTGCTCACAAGTCAGCCTGCGTGCCTCCGCCGCCTCGGCGAGTGAGATGCGGGCGCGCACCAGCAGCGACTTGACGGCAGGCACGGTGGTTTCCATCGCGTCTGAGATCTGCTCGTAGGAGAGCGCATCGATCTCGCGCAACAGCAGAGCGGTGCGCTGTGTCTCGGGGAGCTGCCGCACGTCGCCGATCAACTGCCTGAAGCTCTCGCGGCGCATCACCTTCTCGGCCGTCGACAGCCCGTTGTCGGCGAAGTGCACATCCATGGAGTCGACCCCGATGGCGCTCGCCCGGCGCAGGTGGTTGAGCGAGCGGTTGCGCGCGATCCGGTAGAGCCATGGTCGCACGTTGATCTCACGCTCGTCGGCGAGGATCGCATTGAATGCAGCGGCGAACACCTCCTGGAGCACGTCCTCGGCATCCTCGCGCGAGCCGAGCATGTGCCGGCAGAATGCGAGCAGGCGCGACTGATAGCGCGAGAAGAGCGTCTCGAACGCCGCGTGCTGCCCGCGACGGATCAGCGCGATCAGGCGCTCGTCGGATTGCAGGCGCAACAGCGGGGAGGGGCTCCTCAGGGCGGGCGCAACGGGGGCTTTTAGTGCGGAGACCTCCACGGCGGTCCTTTCGCTGCGTTTGCTCCTACAGACACCGTATCAATGAAGTAGTTGCGGTTTCCTGAAGCAGCCTCGCGCCCTTAGCACCCGAGCCCCGTCCTCCACACGAGACACGGAGCGTCCGTGCTTGGGTAGAGTCGCGAGCGCCGATGTCCATGCAGAGCACGCAGGAGAGCACCGATCAGGCCCAGGAGCTGCACGGCGGACGGTTGATAGCTCGCCGCCTGAAGGCGCATGGCGTGAGCAAGCTGTTCACGCTGTCGGGCGGGCACCTGTTCTCGATCTACGACGGGTGCCGCGCAGAGGGCATCGATATCGTGGACGTCAGGCACGAGCAGACGGCCGCTTTCGCTGCAGAGGGTTGGGCGAAGGTGACGCGTGAACCGGGCGTGTGCGCGCTGACGGCCGGACCGGGTGTCACCAACGGCATGAGCGCGATCGCGAGCGCCCAGGCCAACCACACGCCGATACTCGTGCTCGGCGGGAGGGCGCCGGCGATGCGCTGGGGGCAGGGTTCGCTGCAGGAGATCGACCACGTGCCGCTCGTGCGCCCGCTGTGCAAGCTCGCGACGACCGCGCAGAGCACGGCGGAGATCCCCGGACTGGTGGACGAGGCGCTTGCGACCGCGATGACGCCCCACAGCGGGCCGGCGTTCCTCGACTTCCCGCTCGACTATGTGTTCATGGACGCGCCTGAGCCCGAACCGGCACCCCGGCGCGAGAGGCAGGAGGCGGGGGGAGCAGACCCCGAAGCGATCGAACGGGCCGCGCGGCTGTTGAGCGAGGCCGAGCGCCCTGTGGTGATGGCGGGCACCGACCTCTACTGGGGCCATGGCGAGCAGGCGCTGATCGAGATCGCCGAGACGCTGCGGATTCCCGTGTTCCTGAACGGTCTCGCGCGAGGATGCATCCCCGCAGACCACGAGCTGTTCCTCTCGCGCACACGCTCACAGGCGTTGGAGGAGGCCGACGTGGCGCTCGTGATCGGGGTGCCGATGGACTTCCGGCTCGGCTTCGGCGGCTCATTTGGCGAGGACACCTCGATCGTGGCGATCGACGTGGCCGAACCGCAGCGCAGGCATCCGCGCGAGCCGGCGGTGGAGCTGTATGGCGGGCTCGCGTCGACGCTTGCCGACTTGTGCGCGGCAGCGGGTGGCAAGGCACTCCACAGCGAGCCCTGGATCGCTGGCTTGCGGGCGGCCGAGGTCGAGCGGCGCACGGCCGAGCGCGCCGAGCTCGACGACGACCGCGCCCCGCTTCATCCGATGCGGCTGTATGCGGAGCTCGGAAAGGCGCTCGACCGCGACGCGATCGTGATCGGAGACGGGGGCGATTTCGTCTCCTACGCGGGACGCGTGATCGACAGCTTCGAGCCGGGCTGCTGGCTTGATCCGGGTCCGTTCGGGTGTCTCGGGACAGGACCAGGATATGCGCTTGCGGCCAAGCTCGCGCACCCCGATCGTCAAGTCGTGCTGCTGCTCGGCGACGGCGCTTTCGGGTTCTCCGGAATGGAGTTCGACACGCTCGCGAGGCACGGCGTGAACGTCGTCGGGGTGATGGGCAACAACGGGATCTGGGCGCTGGAGAAGCATCCGATGGAGTTCCTGTACGGATATTCGGTGGCGGCCGATCTGCGTCCCGTGACCCGCTACGACGAGGTGGTGAAGGCACTCGGGGGGCACGGTGAGCTGGTGGAGCGACCACAAGACGTGGCGCTCGCGCTCGAACGGGCGTTCCAGGCGGGCAGGCCGGCCCTCGTGAACGTGCTGACCGACCCGCGCGTCGCCTATCCGCGCAAGTCGAACCTCGCCTGATCGGACTGCATGAGACGAGGAAGCCGCCCGGGTGGACGGCTTCCTCAGGGGGCTTGGCCTCGAGACGAAGGCAGGGGTGCGAGCCTCGAGGCCGGGGTAGGATGGCCCGAACAGCGGGATTGCCGATTGATCGACTGTCATCCGGGCCTATGGACCGGCCGTGAGGGGATGCGGCAGAGCCCCATGCCTCACTGCCGATGCGGCCCTCGTCGGCAAGATCCGTAGATCTACTTAGCCGAGCGGGGTGTAGTAGAACGGATGTCCAGTCACGAAAGCGGGCACAGCCGCTGACCGGTTCCGCCGTTCAGCTGAGTCCCGCGAGACGGAGCGCGCAGCCGCGCAGGATATCGTGCTCTGAAACCTCTACCTGATCCAGGCCGAAGGCTCTCATGGCCTCCTCCAGCAGGATCATCCCCGCGACGATCGTGGGCGCGCGGTCTGGGTGCAGGCCCACGACCTGACGGCGCTGGGCTTCGGTCATGTCGGCGAGCCGGGCGATCAGCAGCTCCACCGTTGCGAGCAGCAGCGGATAGCCGTGCACACGCTCCGGGTCATACGGGTCGAGCTCCTGGTCGATCGCGGCTGCCGAGGTGGCGGTCCCCGCGACCGCTATGCCGCGCGTGACCGCGGCGCGTCGCTCGGCGGGGAGGCCGTCGAGGAAGATCGCGCGCGTGTCGGCAGCGAGGTCCTGCAGCTCGCTCGGGGCGGGCGGGTCTGTGTGGATGTGACGCTCGCTCATGCGCAACACACCGGCCTGCACGGACACGTGGAAGGAGGCGGTGTGGTAGGCGCCGACGATGAACTCGGTCGAGCCCCCGCCGATGTCGATCACGACCGTCGGCTCCGACGAGGAGCCGTCACGGTCGCTCATCGCGCCGAGGAATGTCAGCTGGGCCTCCTCGTCACCGGAGAGGACACGCGCGTCGAGACCGAACTCATGGCGCACGCGCTCGGTGAACTCGGCGCCGTTGGAGGCATCGCGGACAGCGGAGGTGAGCACCGCGAGGTTCGTCTCGCAGCCGAAGCGGTCGATCGTGACGCGATAGTCGGAGAGCGTGGCCAGCACACGCCCGATCGCCTCTTCGGAGAGCCTGCCGCCCGCATCGACCCGATCGCCGAGGCGCGTGACCTGGGACTCGCGGTGCAGTTCGACTACCTCACCAGACACGGGGTCGACATCCGCGACCAAGAGACGGGTTGAGTTCGTGCCGATGTCGACTACAGCCGTGCGCACCAGGCGAGGATCGTAGAGGCAATAGGCTTCAGAGAGGCGAACGAAGGAAGTTGCTATGGGCGACAGTGGTGGCGTGGCGCTGGTGACAGGAGCCAACCGGGGGATTGGCCGCGAGGTCGCCCGCCAGCTCGCCGAGGGCGGCCACATGGTGCTACTCAGCGCCCGCAATGGTGAGCAGGCGGCAGCGGCTGCGGCAGAGGTAGAAGAGAGCAGCGGTGGGACGGTGGTCCCCTTGACGCTCGACGTGAGCAGCCCGGCGAGCATCGAGCACGCGGCCGAGCGCGTGAAGGCAGATCCGGGACGGCTCGACGTGCTCGTGAACAATGCCGGCGTCGGCCTCGACTTCGGCGTCTCAGGGACAGCGCCCGACTTCGAGAAGATCCAACACACGCTCGAGACGAACTTCTTCGGCGCCTACCGTCTCACGATCGCCCTGCTTCCCTTGCTCCGAGGCAGCGAGCACCCGAGGATCGTGAACGTGTCGAGCGGGATGGGAGGGGTGGCCGAGATGGGCGGGTGGTCGCCCGGATACAGGGTGTCGAAGGCATCGCTCAACGCCATTACACGCATCCTCTCGACGGAGCTGGCCGATGACGGATTCAAGGTCAACTCGGCGTGCCCCGGGTTCGTAAAGACCGACATGGGCGGACCGATGGGAGCGCAGAAGCCCGTCGAGGATGGGGCAGCTGGGATCGTATGGCTTGCGACGTTGCCCGACGATGGGCCGACGGGAGGGTTCTTTAGAGACGGGGCGCCGGTGGTGTTCTGAGACCAAGCAGCTTCATGCAGAGCGCCGGCCGAGCAAGCATCGTGAGGGGATGAGGCGCCCAGACCTTTTAGGGACGCGTTCTTTTTGCTAGAACATGAGATGCGACGCGGGGTGGAGCAGTCTGGTAGCTCGTCGGGCTCATAACCCGAAGGTCGCGGGTTCGAATCCCGCCCCCGCTATGACCCCATTAGCGACCATGCCCGCAAGGTCGTCAAGGTCTGAGGCTGTGCTGAAGGCGCTCGATACGAGCGCCTTCAGTCGTGTCTCGGGCTTGTTTCGGTCTAGCTCGATGCCGAATCGGAAGGCTTCGTAGACGCTGCGGCGTAGCTCCGGGTCGGCTTTGGCGAGCGGCTTTGAGAGGTCGGGGAGAGAGTCGAGCACGGCGCACGCCTCGTCTAGATCGAGGCCGATCCGCTCGCGTTGCGCGAGGTCGAGCTGGGCGAGTGCAGTCTCGGATTGCTGGCGTTCGGCTTTGAGTGCTTGGATGCGCTCGCCCACGAGTACGGGATCGACCCCGGACTCGATGGCGGCGACTTGCCGTTCGATGCGCTGATCGAGGTCGGCGAGGGTCGCGGTCAGTCGCTTGCGCTGGGTCGCGTCTTGATCCATGAGCGCCGGGGTGAGGGCGGCGTGCTGATCGCGGAACCGCTGGACGCGCTGCGGGCCGAAGATATCGGTCGCAAAGAACTTGTCGATGATGGGTTCGAGGTTGTCCTCGCGCATGTATTGCCACTTGCCGTGGCCGAGTGCTTCGGCGGCGGTGTCGCCGTAGGCGATGCGGTAGCAGCAGGCGTAGTAGGTGATGCCCTTGCGTTCCTTGCCGTGCATCCGTAGCGGGTTGTGCCCGGTCGCGCAATGCACGATCCCGCGCAGCGCGTAGCTTCGGCGCTGGGTGCTGCGGCGGCGGGTGCCCTCGGTACTTATGCGCTGAGCGTGGTGGCCCTGCACCTTCTGGAACTGCTCGTCGGTGATGATCGCGGGGTGACGGCGCTCTGCTTGGACCCACTCATCTTCGGGGCGCCGCACGAGCGGTCCCTCGCCGAGCTTTGACTGCCGGAAGTCGAGCCGGTTCCAGTAGAGCTGTCCTGTGTATACGGGGTTTTCAAGGATGCAGCGGATGGTGCTCTTTGACCACTTCCCGGCCGTGTTGCGTTTTGAGTCCACGTGTTGCGGTGGGGGTGGGCCACCGGGCCGGTTTAGGTGGTTCGTGATTTCCTTGAATCCCCAGCCGGCGAGATACCGCTCGAAGATTTCCACGACGACGGGCGCCTGCTCGGGGTCGGGCTCAAGGCGTGTCTTGTGGTCGCCGGATCGAGCGCGGCGCGGGTCGGGGTGCGGCTCGCGGCGTAGCCGGTAGCCGTAGGGTGCTCGGCCGCCGTTGCGGTAGCCCTGTCGGGTGTTCTCGGTTTGACCACGGCGTACCTCGCGGCCTAGCTTCTCGACCTCGAACTGGTCAAGCGCCTGAAACATATGGCGCATGAGCCGTCCCTCGGGGCTGGTTTGGTCCCCGGCGGCGACTGAGTAGTAAACCTGCACCCCGGCACGCGATAGTTCCCGCTCGAATGCGAGCGCGTGGAATAGGTCGCGCGAGAGGCGCGAGGTTGAGTAGATGACTACGTTGTCGAAGCGGCGCGTGTCTCGCTCGCGTGCCTCGCGTATGAGTTCGCTCCACGCTACGCGGTCGTCGCGCCGGCCGGTTTCCTGGTCGGTGAAGTCGCAGACGATTCGCCCGCCAAGCTCGGTGGCCTTGCGCTCGCATTCCTTGCGCTGAGAGGGGAAAGAGATCGTCGGGTCTTGCTTGTCCTTGGTGGACAGTCGGCCGTACCATGCAAATCGCGTCACTGATTGCCTCCCTGCTGTGAGTTGTTTTCTCTGCTGCGGCGCACGTGATCGGCCAGCAGGTCGAGCAACGCGCGGGTCTGCTCGCGGCGCAACTGCTCATCGAGCGGAGTGCCGGGCTTGGTGTACTTGACGGACACAACGATCGGCGCCCCGTCTAGCGGGTCACTTGCCGCCGGCTTCCGTATTGAAGTTGCGTGGTTTCGGGGTGCGCCATCGGTTCCGATCAGAGCAGAACATGGCCGTGATCTCAAGCGCCCGGATGGCGCCGCCGATCGGGTGGCCGGATGGCCGCCCCGGCGCGGTTTTCTCGGGGTTTGATGGGATGCCTTTCGCGCGGTGTTCATCGCTTACGCCGCCTTTCTGCCGGCGGTTTGGGTAGCCGCGTCAGGCTTGCGGAACACGAGCACGTCCTCGTGCGCGACTACATGGGTACGCTCGCCATGCGAGCGGGCACGCCGCACGTTGAGCACCTGCCACAGAGAAGGGCGCATCACTAGCTCGCTCTCGTGGATCGTCGCCAGCAGGCCGATGACGCGCTGCCAGTAGCGCAGGCCGGCGTCCTGGCATAGCTGGATCGTGTCGCCGCTGAGGTTGCGAAGCGCACCGTCTGAGCGCATGTCCTTGGTAACGAGCACGAGAAAGCCGCCGGGCCGCAGCACGGCGGCGCACGCTGCGTACACGTCGGCCATCGCGGCGAGATAGGCGTCACCGCGAGCGTGTCCGAGGTTGCTCCGGTCGGGGCTGTAGTTGCTCGTGTCCTCCCGCCTGAGCGCTCCCGTATGGGTGAGCATGTTCTCGGCGAACACGGTCGCTACTTGGCAGGCGTAGGGCGGCGAGGTGACGATGAGATCGACTTGCCGATGTCCGTCTGCGAGCAGTCGTGGCGCGAATCGTGCGTCGCCTTGGATGACGTGCGCGGGGGAGCTGGCGCCTTGGTGGTGCGCGTGCTCGACGTTGGCGCGTGCGAGCTTCGCCCATCGGGGGTCCAGCTCTACCCCGATCGCTTGGCGGCCTGTGTGGATTGCCTCCACGAGCGTTGTGCCGATCCCGCACATGGGGTCGAGGATCAGCTCGCCGGGCTCGCTGTATGCCTCGATCGCTTGGCGCGCGAGCGCGGGGAGCATCTTGGCGGGGTGGCGGTTTGACTCGGGAAGGTAGCGGCGATGGCGCTGCCACTGGCTTGTCGTCTGCGCGCACGCCCACACAGCCAGCGGGAGATCGTTTGAGAGGTACTGCGAGCGTGGCCTTATTCGTATTCGTCGTCGCTGCGCCGGACAGCGTTGGTCGGGTGCGCGACGAGTCGTGAGCGGGATTACCTTTTGGGTCTGTGGGCTCATCCGTGATTTACCTTTCGGGGGTTGGCTGGTGTGTTGTCGAGCCAGTCGGTGAAGTGATCGGGCTGCTCGGCGGGTATGAAGATCGGCGCGAACGGGCCGCGTGCGGTCAGCTCCGCGAGCGTGGTGAAAGACGTGGGCACGGTCCCGTAGCGGCCTTGTGAGGGGTCGGAGCGGTGCAGCGCGATCGTCTTCTGCACGCGCCTACGTGCCGCTGTCGGGGTTTGGTCGGCTAGCACGACGAGCACCGGGGGAAACGTGCGGTAGTACGCTCGCCACAGCGGTCCCTCGGGGGTGTGGTTGCTGGGGCTGTAGTGGTTTAGCTGGGCATAGCGCGCGAGCTTCGCCGCGAGCTGCTCGGGCGGGATCGTCCCCCGGTCAAGCTCGATGAACCGCTGGTGAAGGATCAGCGACTGATCGGGCGCCGCTTGGAGGTAGGACAAAAGCGCGTCGGCGATCACCAAATGGGTGCCGTTGCTGCTGCGCCCGGCGGTGTAGGGGTGCGCTATCTCGTGGCGCCACGACAGCGGGCCGCAGCCGTCACCATCGCGCTCACGGGCAGCCTTGACGAACGCGATCCCGGTGTCATTGACCGCGATGGTGTGCGCGCGCAATGGCCCTGCCGCCTGCGCAGGGGTTGTGAGCCGGCGCCGAGGCTCGGCGAGAGTGCCGGCCGACTGGATAGTGTCGGCGCCCTGCGCGGTGAGAAACCACAGCGCGAGGCCGCGTGGCCCGTGGGCGTACTCGGCGAGGCCGCGCTGCTGTAGTTGATTGAGGATGAGCTGCGCCCACCGCAGCGACGTGGCCGGCGTGTGCAGCGCGTGGACTTGCCTCGCGGTGAGTACACGGTGCTGGTGCAAGCTCTCGAGCACGGCCACCGCGACGGCCGGGAGCGCCCCAAGCTCGGAGTCCGTCGTGCTCATTCCGTGTCCTCGGGGTCGGGGAGCTTCGGCAGCGCAGCACGTCCCGGCGTGCTCGCCTTCGCCGTGTCGCCGGCTTTCGTGGCGAGGTGAGCGCGTATGCGTTCGTCGAGGGTGTCGAGCGCCCGGATCGTCTCGGCGGCGCTGGCGCGGCCGGATGCCTGGTCGATCGTGGCTTGTACGTCGGCGACGTGCTCGGGGTGATGAGCGTCGGCGAACAGCTCAGTGACGGCAAGGTTCTCGAACTGGAACGGGCGGGTTAGCTCGCCGTGATGCGTCGCCTGCGCGATGAACGTGTGGCGCGGCAGGTTGGTGATCGCGCTCGCTGGCGGCTCCGATGCCCACTCGCGGGTAATCAGGGCGGCGGCGTGCGCGTTCAGAGCTGTGACGATTAGGTGCGAGCGGTTGGTCGTCAGCGCGTTCAGCGTCGCTTGTGTTAGCCGCTCGGGGTTCTGATTCAGCAGCGTGGCGCGGACCCCGTACTTCGCTGTCTGCTCCAACAGCGCGGCGAGGTTCCCCGACGATGCGCCGTCGTAGGTCTGGACCTCATCGAGCGTGACGTAAAACTCGCGGCGCCGCTCGGGCGGAATGTGCGCGCGGCCCTTCGCGGCGTGCAAAAGGTCGAACACGATCAGGTTCGCCACGAGCCGATCGCGGGCGCCCCCGGCGCCGGGGCACGCGAGCACGATCCGCCCCTCGCTCATCGCACGCGCTATGTCGTAGGTCGTGTGCTGGGAGCCGAGCAAAGCGGCGAGCTGTGTGGATGAGCGCAGCCTGTCGATCAGGTTCGTGACCGGCGTGATCGCCTCCTCGGCCATCCGAGGGAACCGCTCGCTAAAGAACTGGCGGCGCGGAACTGAGAGGTACGGCAGGATCGCCTCTAGCCACTCGGGGTTGCCCAACAGCGTCGGGATTTGGAAGATCGTCGGCTGTAGCTCGGCGGGCAGGACGGTGGATAGCTCGATCAGCGCGGCCGTCGCCTGCGTGGTGAGCGTGAGCGCCCGGTTGTTTCGCTCGCCCCACTGCAACGCGCTTGCGAAGCTGTCAACGATCGCCTCGACCCGCCGCTCCCTCGCGTCGTCAGTGAGGCCGCGAGCGGCGAGCAAGTTCCAACCCGGCTGACCATCGCGTGAGCGGGCGCCGACGAGATCAAGCTCGATGATCCGCTGTGCGTGCTCGGGTTCGGTGAGGCAGCTCTTGATCCGGCGTATCGCGTCCTCGTGCGGGTCCAAGAACATGCCGCCGTGCCCGGAGCGCACAAGGCTTAGAAACTGTGTGATCGCAAGCTCGGTCTTTCCCCATCGGCTGCGGCCGGCGACGTAGGTAAAGAACGTGTCCGGCAAGCGCAGCCCGACGAGCCGCTGCTCCCGCTCGCCGCTGACGCGGCCGAGCGGGAGCACGTCGCGCTGCCCGGTGTACTCGGGGAGATTGCGCGGCGGCGGGTACACAGCGGCGCCGAGGCGCAGCACGTCGGGCGCCGCACAGTTGATCGTCGGCGGCTTGAGAAACCCTGCTACCTCGCGGGCGCTAACGACACCTTGACGGGCTGGGCGGAATAGCCCGGTGTCCATGCGCCGGTCAAACCACGAGCGGCGGCCGGGAAGATCGGAGCCAAGGAACGCAAGGCCCGCGAGCCGCACGCCGACGACGCGGAATGAGTTGGCGCCCGCCCATGCGTCGAGGCATCCGAGAATGGCTTGCAGCCGTTCGACGGCCATGCCCTTCACCGGGGCGTGGCAGCGCACGAGCACCTGTAGGTGAAACAGCGGCTCGTTCTGCAAGACCTTCGCGGCGATCTGCTCGCGCTGCGCGCGTTGCTCGACAACATCGGCCGCCGGCTGGCGCCCCACCTGCCGGCCACCAGCGAGCACGTCGAGCAGCCCGCCGCCGGCCATGTACGGGACGGCGGGGTGATCGCGCCGCGCCTGGCGCAGCAGGGAGCGCCGCAGCCGCCGCCGTGCCCCGGCGGTGCAAGGCAGGAGATCGACGGCGACCTGCGCTCGCTCACGGTCGGGGTCGAGGCCGGCGAGCGCTCGCGCGAAGCTCTGCAACGGATCGGGGTCGAGCGCGAGGTGCGCAAGCGGCTCGCTGCTTGACCGGGCAAGGCGCAGCTCGGCGCGCAACACAAACCCTCCCTCGATCGGCGGCTCGGGGTCCGTGTGGCGGACCTGTACCCGGTCGTAGTTGCTGAGCGCCGAGCGGATCGCGGGCAGGGCGCGCTCGGGCACCACCAGCGAATAGCGCATCGCGCCATCAGCCGAGCCGTCGAGCAGCACCCGCACGGCGCTCGCGCGGGGATCGAGCCAGCCGCCGACGAGCCGCCGGACACGGGAAAGCTGGGAGGCACATCGGAGTACACCGTCGAGCGTCGGCGAGAAGCTATCCGGGGCGAGTACCACGAGCCGCACACGCCCGGCAAGCGAACGACGAGTCACGACGACACGACACGTGAGCGCCGCTATGGCAACCACGGCTGTCGGTGCCGCCACATACAGAGTCAGCGATCCGGTGTGCTGGGCTACCCATGCGGGAAGCTCACGGTTACGCACCAGTG
Organism: Solirubrobacteraceae bacterium; assembly: GCA_036275675.1. GTDB lineage: Bacteria > Actinomycetota > Thermoleophilia > Solirubrobacterales > Solirubrobacteraceae > Palsa-744. The sequence goes on from DASUDH010000080.1 coordinate 37,325, forward strand.
CGAGCGCCACCAGCACGCCCACGACACCCATCAGCGGCCGAGCGTCCTGTGAGGGGCGGCCAGTCACCACAAGTCACCACAGAGAGAGATCTCGAAAAACGCGAAGCCGCGCAATCCCGCACCAGCAAGCCGGAAACCGGGCATCGCCTCACCCGCGAGGGTGAACCTCAGCGCGAAGCGCAGCGCGAACCTCAGCGCGAAGTGCAGCGCGAACCTCAGCGCGAACACATACGATCGCCGCCGGGCGCTCACGAGCTTGCGCCCTTCGCGTGCGGCGTGGGTGGCTGCGCGTACCCGTAGACGGGTGCGGACTCGCCGACTG
>DASUDH010000081.1:0-3308 GCA_036275675.1 Solirubrobacteraceae bacterium
CCCCCTGTGAATTCGTCCTCGCTCTCGGTCGCCTGCAAGCCGAGCGCTCGGCTGTAGACGGTTATCTGCGAGTTGACCATCTCGAAGTAGTCGCTCGGTCCGATCGCGCCGGTGGTGTCGGGCGGCGTGCCTTCGGTGAACGACCCACCTGCCGCCATCCCGGGGCTGTTCAGTGCTTCGAAGAGGGCCGCGCTCGGCGCAGTGGCCGAGTGTCTTGGAGCGTCTGCTTGCGGGGCCATCCGGGGACGCGTGGAGGCATGGCGCCGCGCCCGTGCGAGGTAGCTGCGCCTGGCGGCCGCCTTGCCAGCGGCGTAAGCGCGCGGGTCGCGCACGCGCAGCGGCAGGTCGCGGGGCGCCGGAGCGAGGCTGAACGTCGGCGCGGTCTGCGCGAGGAGGTCGGCGTGCAGCACCCATGCTTGCGCCGGCTTGCGCGCCTGCGCCGCTGTGGAGGGCGATGCGCCAAGCGTCGGCAGGAGCAGCGTGGCGGCCAGGGCTGTCGCGAAGACCGCACGACGACGCGGCGCACGAGCGCCCACGCACTCGACGCCTCCTGAGAGCTTCACCATACGGCAATCGAACTCCGCGTGTAGCTTCATGCTCCCCTCACAGGACCGTCGACGACCGCGGTCCGGGCTTCTGAAACAGGACTACGAGCCATCCCTCGATGTCAGCGACGGTACGGCACAGAAGGTGGGCACCCTAGCACACCATCTTTTGGAATAAGTCTGTCTTGTGGTGATGCGCTCAGTACGGTGGCTGCGCCGCGTACCACTCGCCGAGCGCGCGGAATGCGGTCCAGAACGCGCGCTTGGAATCCTGCTCGTCGAGCGACTCGTCGATGTTCGGCGCATACAGCGCGTCGATCGTCGGGGTGAGCTGCTGGATCTCGCCGAGCCGCGGCTCGAGCGGCTTGGCGAGCGGGATGTCGAGGTCGTTCAGCGTGGCGAGCGCATCGGCGCCCATGACAACCACGATCCGCGGTTGCACGATCGCGATCTCCTCGACCACGCGCGCGATGCACGCCGGGTCGGCGAGCGAGGGGTCGGCGAGCGGGCACTTCACGCACAGCGTCCCGTACACCGCCAGCGGGTCTATCGAGAGGCGCTTGAACGACTTCATCAGAGCCCCGCCCGCCCGCCCGTAGAAGGCGACGCCCTCCTCCACCTCCGAGGGCACCGGCGAGTGCTTGAGCAACATGATGTCCGCCTGCGGGTGACCCGACCCGAGCACCGGCATCTCCTGGCCGCGCGGGCAGTGCGAACAGCTCTGCAGCTCGCGCGTGAGCGCGTTCAGCTCCCTGATCGCCCGCTCGAGGTACTTCTCGCGGATCTCGTCGTCTGTGGCGGGCATGGACGCGGATGGATTTGACGGCCCGCCGGGTTGTCCTTGCTCCTGCACCGCTACTTGCGCGACCGCCGATGGCTCATGTCCTGCCTCCCCCTCCGCGCGTCGCTCTGCGCACGCGCCGCTCGCGCGATGCGCGGCGGGCGCCCGCGGGGGTCGCCCTGGTCTGCAGGAACTTGAGCGCCTGCACATAGATCAGGCTAGAGGGCTTTGTCACGATTTCAGCCTCGCGCAACGACTCGAGGAACTCCCGCGGCCCCTCGAAGTCCCGCATACGGATGCGCACCGACCCAAGGCCCTGGGCGACGTGGGAATCGGAGCCCGCGCCCGCCACGATCCTGTACTTGGCGGCGAAGCGCACCGCCTCCTCGTTGAATGCCCCTATCGCCACGCGCGGGTTGAACACCTCGATCGCGTCCACGTCGTCGAGGATTGGCAGCAGGTGCTCGTAGTCTGGCACCGCGTGCATCCGGTCGAACGGGTGAGGTACGTACACGAGCCCCCCCTGGCGCTTGATCTCGGCGACCGTCTGCTCGAGCGTCAGCCCGCGCGGAATCTTCTCCTCGATGAACAGCCCGATCACCTCGCCCTGCGAGGCGGTCTTGACCTCCTCGCCGACGATCACCTTCACACCGGCCGCCGCGGCCTTCTCGCGCGCCTCCAGCGCCCCCGAGATCTCGTTGTGGTCGGTCACCGCAATCGCCCCGAGCCCCGCCTCCCGCGCCGCTGCCAGCAGCACCTCGACGGGCGTCGCGCAGTCGTGCGAGTGGTCGGTGTGCATGTGCAGGTCCACATCGATCAGCCGGCGCCGCTCGAGGCGCCGGCGCAGGGCGGGATCTCCGCGCGTGTCGTGCCTGCGCGCGGCCAGCTCGGCGTAGATCGACTCGACCTCCGTGACGGCGCGATCCCAGTCCTCGCGCGAGTACGCCCAATCCCCCCCATCCCCATCGCCCCTCATTACCTCACCGGCGTTTGGGGCTGGTGGGGGCGTAGTTGCTGATGATTCTGAAGCTCCACCGGCGCCCAGCGGAGCCGCCCCCGGGGTCGCGACGACGCGATACTCGCCCGGGAAGTGGCGCGCCATCAGCTCCGCCGTCTCGGGCAGGCTCGCGATCCGCGCGTCCAGGCGTCCGAAGAAGCTCTCGACGAAACGGCGCGCCAGCATCGTGGAGAGCAGCCGCTCTGTGGGAGCGTGGAACGAGCCGACGTTCAGCGCGCGTGAGTAGCGCAACGCCGTGCTCGACGCGCTCGGGGCGAACGGCTCGTGGACGTGCACGAAGTCGAGCGGGGTCCTGCTCAGGAGCTCCTCGAGGGTGCGCGCCACGTCGACCGGCAGGGCGCGCGGGCGACGACCCGCGGAGCTCGGCACGTCGAGGACCTCGCCGATCGCGACCACGCGCGGCGCACCGCCGTCCGTGCCCTCAAGCAGGCTCTCCGGCTTGGCCTTCGCCGCCCGCAGCTCGCGGCGCGACGCCCGCACCAGCTCCGGCGAGCGCGAGGGCGCGAGGATCAGCACGCGATGCCCGTGCCCCGACAGCTCGCCGGCGAGCCGCGCCACGTGCGCGTTGACCTCGTCGTCCTGAGCCTCCCAGGGATAGGGGGTGACGTGGGCGATCGCGAAACGCTGCTTGATCACGTATGCAGGATAGGGACGCGCTGAGGCGATCGCCGCGGTCCCGATGTCCCGCCGCCCCGCCCCGCTCTCCGTTTGGCCGCAGCTACTTCGCGCGCGCCCTGGAGCGCGCCGCCGGCCTGGCGGCCGCCTGCGGCGCCTTGCGCCCTTGCGGGCGCGTGCCTGGTCTGCGCGCGTGCTTGGCGATGAACCGCTCGGTCTCCTCGTGCGCCAGGTTGTCGGGCCGCTGGTTGTGCGGCGACTTCATCAGGTAGCTCGACGGGCCGTCGAGCTGGCCACCCACGCCGTGGTTGAGCGCGAGCTTGCAGCAGCGCACCGCGTCGATCACGAT
>DASUDH010000082.1:0-2561 GCA_036275675.1 Solirubrobacteraceae bacterium
GCTGCTGATCGCTCCGTACCTGCACGGCTCGGACCTGTGCGTCCTGGCCGCCGCGGCGTGGATGGTGTGGGAGGAGCGCCCGGTCCTCGCGTGGCGCCTGCCTTTGGCCGTGGCGTGGCTGCTGGCCAGCCCGTACCTGTATCTCGCGGGCCGCAGCCCGCAGCTCAGCCGCTGGCCGTTGGTCGAGATCGCGATCCTTCTCGCCCTCGTCCTCGCGACCCTCGTGCCCTTAACAGGCGCGGCTGACTCCAGGAGACGGGCGCCCGCATAATCAGGTCGCCCGCGCCACCCCTGGAGACAGCGTGCCACTCGACATCAAGGAAATAGACGGACCGATTCGCGTGCTGGCCGGGCCTGGCACCGGGAAGACGCACGCGCTCGTCGACCTCTACGAGCAGGCCGTGCGCGGCGGAATCGCCGGGCGCGACCGGATCCTGGTCCTCACGTTCTCGAACAGCGCCGCGGGCGAGCTCTCCCACCGCATCGACGAGCGCCTCCATGACGACTACGGGGAGGCGTGGATCTCGACGTTCCACAGCTTCTGCGCGCGGCTCCTGCGCGAGCACGCGCCGGACCGCGACCGGGCGCGCGAAGCCGCGCTGCTGAACGGCTTCCAGGAATGGATCGTCATGCGCGCGGTGCTCGCCGGCATGGACGACGCCGAGCTCGGTCCGCTGGCGGACGTCCGCCGTTCCGACGCGTTCGCGCGCGACGTCCTCGGCTTCGTCGCGCTGATGAAGCAGAACCTCGTCCACCCGGCGTCGCTCCTGCTCGCGACCGCGGCGAGCGCGACCGACAGGCTGCGCGTGCTCGCGTCCGTCTACCAGGCGTACGAGGAGCGGATGCACCTGGCGCGCATGCTCGACTTCCGCGATCTCGTCTGGAGGGCGATCGCGCTCCTGCAGTCGGACGCACCTTTGCGCGAGCGCCTCCGCGAAAAGTTCGCGCTGGTCCTCGTCGACGAGTTCCAGGACGTGGACCCGGCGCAGTTCGAGCTGCTGCGGCTGCTCGCGCCGCCCGAATCCCGGCCGCGCCTGGTCGTCGTCGGCGATCCCGACCAGTCGATCTACGGGTTCCGCGGCACCGTGCCGCGCCTGCTCAGCCACGACTTCGTCGCCGCTTACGGCGCGTCCACGGTGCACCTGGAAACGTGCCGGCGCTGCTCGCAGGAGGCGCTCGACGCCGGCGAAAGGCTGCTGACCGCGACGCAACCGGGGCGGCTGCCGCGGCCGCTGCTCGCCGACGGCGTGCACGAATCACCGGCGATCGTCGTCGCGCGCGAGGCCGATCCCGTCGACGAGGCGTTCTTCTGTGCGCGCGAGATCAGGCGGCTTCGGTCCGAGCGTCCGGAGCTGCGGTACGCCGACTTCGCGATCGTGCTCAGAAGCACGAGCGCGCTCGGGGCGCCGTTCGAGGAGGCGCTGCGGGCTCTCGGCGTGCCGTACGAGGTGCGCGGCTGGGGCGCGACGTCGCGCAACGAGGTCGTTCGCTTCCTCATCGGCTACCTCGAGTCGCTCCGCTCTCCCGACGACGCCGACGCCTATGAGAGCGCGCTGGCGTCGAGCCTCGGCGGCGTCGGGCCGCGCACGGTCAGCCGGTTGCGCGCCTACGCGGCCCAGCGGTCGCGACCGCTGAAGCGCGTCGTGAACCGGCTCATGTACTCGCTCGCGAACCGGGACGCGGCGCGGTTTCCCCTGCCCGCAGGCTGGGCGGCTCCCGGCGAGCCGCGCCCCGAGCCGGACTTCATGCAGTACCTGAGCGACGGCGAGCTGGCGAGCATCCACGCCGCGGTCCTGACCCGCGAGCGGCTGCTGGCGCGGTCGCGGAGCCTGCCGCTCGTCGCGCTCGCGTACTCGGTGCTCATCGAGGACGGCGCGATGCGGCGGCTTCTCGCGCTCGACGTCGACGAGGCGCGCCGTGCCGAAGCGCTCGCGGATCTGCGCTCGGCGATCGAGGGCCTCGAGTCCATAGAGACGGTGCACGAGCGCCTGCACGGCTCCAAGCCGCTGCTCGCGGACGTCACCGGCTCGCTGGAGAGCATCCTCGCCGCCGCGGCCGACAACGCCGACGCGGCGCCTGCGCAACGCGATGCGGTCCAGGTGATGACCGTGCATCAGGCGAAGGGCCTCGAGTTCGAGGTCGTGTTCTCCGCCGGGTTCGCACACGGGCTGTTCCCGCTCACGGCGCGCCCCCACGCGCTGCTCGACGCCGACGATCGCGCGTGGCTGGATCGGTTCAAGGTCGGGTTCATGCCCTCGTGGCTGTCCGACCCCGACGGTCACCTCGCCGAGGAGGCGCGGCTCGCGTTCGTTGCTCTCACGCGCGCCCGGCGGCGGGTATACGTGACCTACGCCGATGCGTACCTGCGCCAGGCCGGGCGCTCGGTGTTCCTCGACATGGCCGAGCCGTCGGCCGACCAGCGCGAGCTGACCCGCGCGTCGTCGCGGCTCGAGCCCGGCGACGTGTTGCTCGCTCGCGAGGCGGAGGTCCTGCTGGCGGCGCATCCCACCGCCCTCGACGCGGTGGCGCTCGCGCGGGCGAAGGCGCTCGGCCTCGACGTC
>DASUDH010000083.1:0-3227 GCA_036275675.1 Solirubrobacteraceae bacterium
GGGCGCCAAGCCGCCGCTGCGCTCCAGGAACGGGAGCCAGTCGTCGGAGTTGGTTGGCACACCGTGCAGGTACAGCGCGGGCGCCGTGGCCCCGCTGGACGGCGCGCTGCGCCAGAACACTGGCAGCCCGCCTTCTGCCCCGAACCCCCTATCGCGGGTGCCAAGCGGGGCATCGATCTCGGCTGTGTGCTCGCTGATGTCTGGCACGGGGCGAGGATATAGGGACGCGCGGGCCGGCTCGCGCGGATACGGTGACACTGTGCCGCCGACCTCCACGCACAGACCGACGCCCGCGCTCGCACCGGCCAGGCCCGGGCGCGAGTGGAAGCGACCGCCGCACGCGCGCGTGCGGCGCATCCGCGACCGCCTGCGCGAGCTGTACGGCATCCCGCGCATGGCGCCTCACGGCCGGCCGCTCGACGAGCTGATCCTGACGGTGCTCTCGCAGAGTACGAATGACCGCAACCGCGACGTCGCGTTCCTGCGCCTGCGTGAGCGCTTCGCCGCGCCGGGCGAGCCGATCGACTACGCGGCGATGCTCGCCGCGCCCGTCTCCGACGTCGAGGAGGCGATCCGCCCGGGCGGCATCTCGAAGGTCAAGTCGGTCCGCATCCAGGCGATCCTCGCCGCGATCGCCGCCTGCGCGCGCGACCCGGACGATCCGCTGTCGCTCGAGTGGATGCGCGACGCCCCGCTGTCCGAGAGCCGCGCCTACCTGTGCGCGCTGCCGGGCGTCGGGCGCAAGACGGCCGCGTGCGTGCTGCTGTTCTCCTACGGCCTGCCGGACGTCCCGGTCGACACGCACGTCTCGCGCGTCGGCACGCGCCTGCGCCTGTTCCGGCCCGGCGCCCCCTTCGAGGAGCTGCACGACCAGATGCTCGCGCTCACTCCGCGCGGACACGAGCTCGAGCTGCACGTGAACCTCCTGCGCCACGGCCGCCGCACCTGCCACGCCCGCAACCCCTCCTGCGACGAATGCGCGCTGGCGCGGATGTGCCCCAGTCGAGCACTGTTCGCCGGCCCAGCCTGAGCGTCGTTGCCCGCGCCGCCTTCGGTTGGGACGGATCGGCCTACCCCAATGGCAGCACCACGAACGCGATCACCGCGTAGTGCAGCGCGGCCGCGGCGAGCACGAGCGCGTGGAAGACCTCGTGGTAGCCGAACACCTCGGGCCACGGGTTCGGCCTGCCGGTCGCGTAGATGATCGCGCCCGCCGTATACAGCAGCCCACCGGCGGCCAGGCCGGCCACGCCGAGCCAGCCGATCGCGCCCGGCAGCTCGCCGAACACGGCGACCGACACCCAGCCGAGCGCGATGTAAACGGCGGCGAACAGCCACTTCGGGGCCTCGATCCACACGAGCTTGAAGGCGATCCCCGCTGCCGCTCCGGCCCACACGGCGATCAGCACGGCTCTCGCGAGCGTTCCCGACAGGGCGATCACCGCCACCGGGGTATACGTCCCCGCGATCAGCACGAAGATCATCGAGTGGTCGAGCCGCCTCATCCAGCGCCGCGCGCTCGGCCGCCACGTCACGCGGTGATACAGCGCGCTCGTGCCCAGCAGCCCCGAGACGGCCATTGCGTAGATCGCCGCCACCAGCCTCGTCTTGCCCCCCGACGCGGCTGCGATCAACCCCGCGCCGCACGCCAGCGACACGAAGAACGCGTATTGGTGGGACACACCTCGCAGCTTCGGCTTGACCGGGCCCACAGGCAGCGCCATCCGTGGCGGTGAGAAGTTCACGTATGGAAGTTAGCGCTTACGGGTGACCACACAAAGCTCCGCCGGCGTCAGGCGCCTGGCGTGCCGGTGATGGGTCTGCCGCTCGCGAGCTTCTCGCGCTCGCGCTCGGGTGTGACGCGTACGACATCCCACGCGAGCCTCGCCTTCGCCATCCCGAGGATCAGCCATCCTGACGGGTCGAGCTCCCACCAGCGCAACCCGTGGAACGCCGAGCGCGGAAACGCGTGGTGGTTGTGGTGCCACGCCTCGCCCAGCGAGGGCAGCGCGAGCCAGAACACGTTCGTCGACTGGTCCTCCAGGGCGAAGCGCCTGCTCCCGAAGAAGTGGCAGATCGAGTTGATGCTCCACGTGATGTGGTGCACGAAGAAGATCCGCACGAGCCCCCCCCACAGCAGCGCGCTCGCCGCGGCCGCGAGCGACCCGCCGCTCAGGCCCAACCCGAGCAGGAACGGGATCGCCAGGCTGTACAGCGCGATCAGCGGGAACGCCTTGTTGATCCGGCGCATCCCCCTGTCTTCGAGCAGGTCGGGCGCGAAGCGTTTCGAGGAGGCCTGCCCGTGCGTGGAGAACAGCCAGCCCGTGTGCGCGTGCCACAGGCCCCTCGCCATGCCCGTCACGCCCTTGCCCTGTCCGGCGTGCGGGCTGTGCGGGTCGCCGTCTTCGTCGGTAAATGTGTGGTGCTTGCGATGGTCGGCCACCCAGTCGATCACCGGTCCCTGAACGGCCATCGAGCCGAGCACCGCGAGCGTGTAGCGCAGCGGCGTGTGTGTCTGGAAAGCGCGATGGGTAAGCAGCCTGTGGAAGCCAACGGTTATTCCGACCGCCGTGAACATGTACATGACGGCCAGGATCGCCAGATCGAGGGGGCCGAGGAAACTATCCCAGAGCAGCGCTCCGCCCACGACCACGCCGAGAAACGGCAGGACCACGGCCGCGATGTTTACGTTGCGCTCGAGGCGGGTCACTGCCGGGACATAAACCCCCACGCCGCCCAGGTTACGGGCGATCGATTGTTGTTAACACGCCGGACGGCCCGCGGGCCGCGTGTCCAAGACCGCAGCGTCCGGGCCATGTAAGGACCTTGATCGATCCTCAGATAATCTGCTACACTACGACTTAGATTTACGTATAACCCCGAATCCCAAGGAGCTGCACCCATGGGCAAGACCATAGGCATCGACCTCGGCACCACGAACTCGTGCATGGCCGTGCTCGAGGGTGGCGAGCCCACCGTCATCGAGAACGCCGAGGGCGGTCGCACCACTCCCTCCGTAGTCGCGTTCACCGCCGCCGGCGAGCGCCTCGTCGGCACCGTCGCCAAGCGCCAGGCCGTCACGAACCCGCAGAACACGGTCTTCTCGATCAAGCGCTTTATGGGCCGCAAGGAGGCCGAGGTGCGCGAGGAGGAGTCGATCGTGCCCTACAAGGTGAATCAGGCGAGCCACGGCGGCGTCGACATCGTCCTCGCCGATGGGCGCAAGC
>DASUDH010000084.1:0-4791 GCA_036275675.1 Solirubrobacteraceae bacterium
GCACGTAACCGAACAGCTCATAGCCGGCCGCCGTGATCGACGTCGCAGGCACATACCGGCGTCCGTGCCAGGTCCTGTCCGGGTACCACGCGATCTCCCCCGGCGCACCGAGATCCTCCCCGTCGGTGTCGAGACCCGCCCAAGCGGCGCGCAACTCCTCCTCGAGGCGCTCGGCCCAGCGGCCATAGGGCAGGCCCTCCTGCGGGGGCTCGGCGGCAAAGCGGGGGACGACACGTTCCTCGGGCGGCACCGGCGCCAGACTACCGTGGACGCGGGGCCAGCCGATCTCCGATCGGTGGCGTCCTCACCGGATGCTCAGGTCTCCAGCAGCAGCGTCACGGGCCCGTCGCCCACCAGCTCGACCTCCATGTTGGCGCCGAACACGCCGCGCTTGGCGCGGGCGCGCTCGCAGAAGCGCTCGTACAACGGCTCCGCGTGCTCTGCTCGCGCGGCCGCCACGAAGCTCGGCCTGTTGCCGCGTGCGGCGTCGCCGTAGAGCGTGAACTGGCTCACGCACAGGATCTCGCGCTCGCCGAGCGGGTCGTTCATGCGTCCCTCGGCGTCTGCGAAGATGCGCAGGGCGCGCACCTTCTCGGCCAGGCGATCGGCGCTGGCGGGCTCGTCGTCGTAGGCGATCCCGAGCAGCACGAGCATGCCAGGGCCGATCGCCGCCACCTCGCGGCCGTCCACCCGCACGCCTGCTCGACTGACTCTCTGGACGAGCGCTCGCACGGTCACATCTCCAGCGGAGCTCGCACGGATGTCGGCACGGATGTCGTGTTCACGCGCTCACGAGACCGCCCACTCACCGCGCTCACGCCCCCCGCAGCACGGCCGCCGCGCGCTCGGGCGCGACGATGTTCACGTTCACGCCCGTCGACAGCTCCAGCCCCGCCAGGTGCGTCAGCCTCGGCGCCACGTCGATCCTCCAGCAGAAGTGCTCGGCCCCGAGCGGCGCGGTCCTCACCCACATGTTCAGCGGTGGGCTCGTCCCGAAGTGGCGCGCGAGGCGGCTCAGGCCGTCGTGCAGCAGCGCCGCTCCGAGCGGTCCGTCGTCCTCGAAGCGCATCCTCGGCGTGCGCGGTGCGAGCATGAGCTGGAACGGCACCCTCGACCCATACGGCGCCAGCAGCACCGCCTCCTCGTCGATCGCCACGATTCGCTCCGCTCGCCTGACCTCTTCGGCGACGAGGTCCTCGAGCAGGCTCCTGCCCATCGTGCGTGTCGCATACGCTCCGCACCGCTCGCGCTCTCTCGCCGGCTCCGCCGGCACGAAATCGAGTGCATACAGCTGCGCGTGCGTGTGCTCGAGCGACGCCCCGGCCTCGCGCCGCTCGTTTACGATCAGCTGCACATACGCGCTGTCCGCGTGTGCCCGCATCCGCTCGCGCCACACCTCCATGGCGCCTGCCACGCGCTCCACCTCGAGATCCGCCAGCGACATCACGGGCTCCGGCGCATTTACGATCACCTCGTGCGCGCCCTTCGCCGGGATCGTGCAGAACAGGTCCGGCTGCGCGTCGGTATGCGGTTGTGGGCTGCCTGCCGCGAGCACCGGATACAGGTTCGGCACCACCCTGACCGTCCACCCGGACGAGTTGGGCTCTCCGCCGCCCGGACGCACCGCGTACAGCTCGGGAGGCGTCCTGCGCTCGTGACCTTCCGCGAAGGGGTCATTCTCCACGTCGATCGGCTCTGGCGCCGGGCAGCGCGGCTCACCCCCCGGACGCGTCGAGCGGTCGTCCGCGACGATCACCTTGTGCCCGCTCAGCGGGTCCACCCTTATCTCAGGCATGTGGCGCGTACGGTACGACCTCCCGCCCCCACTTCCCGCTCCCGTCTTTCGTGCGCGCGAGTCGGTCGCGCTTCCGGGGCGTGGCGCCAGCGTCCTGCGCCAGCTTCGCACATATCCCCATCACGCGTCCAACGCGTAGCGTTGAACGTCCTTCTCGAGCTTCGCGACGCCCGCATATTGGCCCTGGTGGATGAACTGTCGTCCATCGCGTCCGATGAACACCGTCACGGGCGTGAACGACGAGCTCGTCACCTGCTCGCCGAGCTTGCCGCTGCGGTCGTAGTAGCTCGGGTAGCTCACCGGGAACGATTTCAGGAATGCGACCGCGTCCTTGCGACTGGAGTCACCCGAGTCGACGCCCAGGAACGCCACCCGCCGTCCATATTCGGCCGACACGCGCTGGAACGCGCCGAGCTCCTCCCTGCAGGGCACGCACCAGGAAGCCCACTTGTTGATCACGATCGGGTAGCCCCGCAGCGCCGCGAGGCGCGCATGCAGAGCGCTCGCGCCGCCCCCCAGCACCTCGCCCCCCTCGTGGTGCAACGCCGCGAGCGCTGGAGGCGAACCCGCGAGCAGCGCTCGCCTCTGCGCCGCTGTCAGCCTCGCTGTCGAAACCCTCCCCGCTTGCGGGACGCCCGGCAGCTCGGACACCCCGACAGCGATCAACCCGGCCAGCGCCAGGCAGGCCAGCGCGACGATCGCGCGGCGAGGGGTCATGCGCTGCGGCGAGCCATTCCCATGCCGGATAAGGGTGCCAGATGGCCGACGAGCCCCCCGCCTTCAATCCGCCCGAGTTGTGTTGTATCCTGGAGTGAAGCTGTAGCGGGGAGCCAACCTTCCCCGAGCCTCACCGGCACAAGCGCCGGTTTCACGAGTCACGCCGAAGCTCCTTTCTGCGACGGCTCCATCTCGAAGCCCAGAGCCTCCATGGCCGAGTCCACTGCAGTGGCCCTCGCGGCCGCGCCCATTCCCAGTTCCGCCGAAATCGCTCGCGCGGAGAAGCTCGTGCGCGAGCGCTTCCTGCACGGGGCCGAGGACGCCTCGGTAGCGCTGGCCCCCGGCTCTCCTCGACGACACGCGCTCGACCAGGCGCTCGCCGAGCTGGAGGAGGGCGCCAAGCACCCTTCCACCGCCTGGCGGCGCGACTTCTCGTTGCTGCTCGGCCTCGAGCGGGTGCTCTCCGAGGATGAGCCGAAGCTCGCCGACGGGACAGTCCTCTCCGCCCACCAGGTCGACGCGCTCTCCGGCGCCCTCACCGCCCTGCTGGCCGAGGCGCAACGCTCGGCGGCCAACGGCAACGGCCGCGCCGCCGCGGCCGCCTCACCCGAGCTGCTCGCTTCAGCCGCGATCCTCGGACCCGACGACCCCCCATCGCGGGGGGCAGGCGACGAGCAGCTGGGCACCCGCACGGATGGCGCGGCCGGCGACGGTACGGCAACCGTGGAGAAGGTAGAGGACGCCGACGCGGAGGCTGACGCGGAGGACGAGGACTTCGAGGACGACGACGACGATGACGAGGAGCTCGGGCCAGTCCAGCGTGCGGCGCCCGACGAGGACGAGGACGAGGACGACTTCGAGGACGAGCTCGACCTCTCCGAGCCTGAGCCAGAGCCCGAAGAGGACATCGAGGAGGAGTCCGAGGAGGAGCCACGGGACTGGATCGAAGAGGAGGACGAGGCGCTCGCCGAGCAGCCCGAGGATCCGAACGCCGCCAAGCGCTTCTGGTTCGAGCACGCCACCGGCGCCGGCAAGACCGTCGCCGCGCTCGGCTTCGTGGAGGCTTCCCAGACTGGTGGCATCCTGATCCTCACGCACCGGCGCAACCTCGTCGACCAGTTCCATGGCGAGCTGCGCTCGCGCGGCTACTCCAAGCGCATCTCGCGTCCCCTGTACGTCGGCGAGGACTCCCCCAAGGGCCCCGTCACGGTTGAGACCTACCAGTGGTTCGTGCGCAACGCCGGGCGCATCTCGAGCGCCTACACGATCGTGATCTGCGACGAGGCCCACACGGCGCTCGGCGAGAAGACGAGCGGCGCGATCCGCGCGTGGACGGGCCCGATCTTCATCGGCATGACCGCTACCGGCGCGCTGATCGCCAGGCACGTCACCGATCTGTTCCCGACCCAGACCTCGCGCTTCGACCTGGCCCAGGCGGCGCGTCGCGGCGTGATCGCGCCCTTGCGCTGCGTGCGCATATCTCCTGGCGTGGGGGTGCGCACGATCGCCAAGGTGCCCCTGCGCCGCGGCGAGGTCGATACCGAGTTCGACCAGGAGGAGCTGGCTGAGCTGCTCGACCAGCAGCCGTTCAACATGGCTGCGGCCAACCTCTACAAGACGCGCTTCAACGGCGTCCCCGGCGTCGTCTATGCCGCTGGCGTCCGGCACGCCTACAACCTCGCGGAGGCCTTCCGCGCCGAGGGCATCAAGGCCCAGGGCGTCTCCGGCGAGACGCCCAAGCGCGAGCTCGCGGAGATCCTCGCGCGCTACGAGCGCGGGGACATCGACGTCTTGATCAACGCCCAACTGCTCGCCGAGGGCTGGAACAGCCCGCGCGCCACCGTCTGCGTGCATCTCGCTCCCACCGCCTCCAAGCGCATCTACCAGCAGCGCGTCGGCCGCGTAACGCGCCGCCACCCCGGCAAGGAGGCGGGCCTCGTGGTCGACTTCGTGCACCCCGCCACCAAGAACGACGACCCCGTCGTCACGCTCCACTCATTGCTCGACCGCGACGTCTACCGCGGCGGGGCGATCGTCGTCGGGCCGGTCCGTCGCGGGCGCGGCCGGCGGATGCGAGTCGAGCGGCGTGTGCTGCCCGTGTGCGCCGAGGAAGAGCGCCGCCACGAAGTCTTCGAGCGCGAGCTGTGGCGGATCGCCGTCGAGTACCTCGACTACGGCGAGCAGCACCTGTGGGCGGCGCTCGCCGGTGCGCGCGTGGCGCCCAACGGCTGGCGGCGCGCGCGTGCGATGCTGCACTTCGATCGCACCGGCGAGCTGAA
>DASUDH010000085.1:0-9928 GCA_036275675.1 Solirubrobacteraceae bacterium
GGAGAGCCAGCCCGTGGTCAGGCGAAAGCCAGGGGCGATGCGCGGCCGCTTGCATGTCCCGGATGATTTTGACGAGTGGCCGCCGGACATCGCACGAGCGCTCGGCATCATCGACTGAATGCGGGTACTCCTCGACGCGCACGTCCTGCTCTGGTGGCTTGGCGAGGATCACAAGCTATCCGCCGCCGCGCGCGAGACAATCGCAACGGCTGAAAGCCCTCTCGTAGGAGCGGGAACCCTGGTTGAGATCGCGGTCAAGCGCGGCCTCAAAAAGCTTCCCCTCGACGAGGACTGGCCAATGCAGGCCCAGGCTGGCGGTATTGACGTGCTCGCGATCTCGTGGCCGCACGCGAGTCGCCTACAGAGCCTCCCCTACGTGAGGATCGCCGGCCGCGAGCACCGTGACCCATTCGACCGCCTGCTTGCGGCGCAGGCGTTGACCGATCGGATCCCGATCGTGACACGCGACCCGGCATTGACCGCGTATGGCGTGGCGACTATTTGGTGACCGCTTACCTCCTTCCAGTAGAGCCTCACGCGATCCCCAGCAGCCCGCGCGCCTCGGCGACCGTGGCCGGCCGGCGGCCGACGTCTTCGGTCATGCGCCGCGCCTGGGCGATCAGGTCACCGTTCGAGCGCGCCATCGTCCCATCGGGGAGGTACAGGTTGTCCTCCACCCCCGCCCTGATCGAGCCGCCGAGGGTCAGCGCCGCGGCGATCAAGGTCCACTGGTCGCGCGAGATGCCAATGACCCCCCAATGGTGTCCCCTGCCCCCGCCAACCCCTCCGGGGTTGGCGCCTTCGGTGGGGATGTCGAGGATGTTGTCCACCATCGCCGCGAGGTTGCGCGGCGTGGGCGGGATTCCGCCGACGACGCCCATCACGCAGTCCACGTGCAGCGGCGCCTTCAGCACGCCCATGTCCATCAGCGGCTCCAGCGAGCCGACGTGCCCGACGTCGAAGCACTCGTGCTCGGGCTTGATGCCGAGCTCGTTCATCGCCTTCAGCAGCTCGACGATCTCCTCGAACGGATTGGAGAACACCATCTGAAAGACGAAGTCTTTGCGCGAGCGCGAGTACTTCGCGTAGTTCATCGAGCCCATGTTCAACGCGGCCACTTCCGGGCGGCATGCGCGTAGGTACTCGACCCGCTTTGCCACGGGCACGCCGATCGTGCCTGTGGAGTAGTTGACGATCACGTCGTCCACCGCGCCGCGGATCGCCTCTGTGATCGCGCTGAAGTCCTCGATCTCGTAACTCGGCGTGCCGTCGGGCTTGCGCGCGTGGATGTGGATCATCGAGGCGCCCTCTTCGACCGCGCGGCGCGCCTCGGCGCCGTACTCCTCGGGCGTGTAGGGGATTGCGGGGCACTGCTCGCGGTTGGCAATCACACCCGAGATCGAGCAGGTGATGACGACGGGATCGTCGAGGCTCATACTCCCCTCCGGGGGGTCATAGCGCGCGCAAGGCGCGCGCTATTGGGAAAAGAAATTAGTGGCCGTTTCATACAGGGACGACTCCGTGGCGCTTCCAGGGACGCTCGATCTTCTTGCCCTCCGCCATCTCCAACCCCCGGCAGATCGTGGCGCGCGTCTCGCGCGGGTCGATCACGTCGTCGATCAGGTCGTTGCCGGCGGCGATGTAGACGTCGAACATCTTTTTGAAGCTCTCGATCAGCTCGGCCTTCTTGGCCTCGGGATCCTCGGCCGCGTCGACCGCCTTGCGGAAGGCGATCTCCACGACCCCCTCCGCTCCCATCACGCTGATCTCCGCGCTTGGCCACGCCACGATCAGGTCGGGCTCATACGCGCGCCCGCACATCACGTAGTAGCCGGCCCCGTATGCCTTGCGCGTGATGACGGTGAGCTTGGGGACGGTCGCGTTGGCGACCGCGTAGAGCATCTTGGCGCCGTGGCGGATGATGCCTTCGGCCTCGACCTTGGTGCCCACCATGAAGCCGGGCACGTCTTGGATGAACACGAGCGGGATCCCGAACGCGTTGCAGAGGTTCACGAAGCGCGCGGCCTTGTCGGCCGAGTCGTTGTCGAGGATGCCACCGAGCTGCTTAGGCTGGTTGGCGACGATCCCGGCGGGGCGCCCGCCGAAGCGCGCGAAGCACGTGATGATCGTCTTGGCCCACTGGCCCTTCATGTCGAATATCTCGCCGTCGTCGACGATGCGGCGGATGACCTCGTACATGTCGTACGGCTTGCGGTTTGACTCCGGCAGCACGTCGAGCAGCTCCTCCTCGGCACGCTCGATCGGGTCGTTCACCGGCCGCACGGGCGGCGCCTGCTCGCAGTTCTGCGGCATGTAGGAGAGGTATTGCTTGATCCGCTCGATGCACTCCTCGTCCGAGGCGACCTCCATGTCGCCCACGCCCGACTTGCGGCAGTGCACGCGCGAGCCGCCCAATTCCTCCTGGGTGACGTCCTCGCCGACCGCGGCGCGCACCAGGTGCGGCCCCGCAAGCGCCATCGAGCCGCGGCCCTTGACCATCGGCACGAAGTCGGCAAGACCTGGGATGTAGGCGGTTCCCGCGGCGCACGGCCCAAGCAGGGCGGCCACCTGCGGGATCACGCCGCTCATGACCACCTCCTCGCGGAAGAGGTGACCGGAGCCGGCGAACATCGCACCCGCCGCCTCCTGTACGCGCGCGCCGGCGGAGTCGAGCAGCCACACGAACGGGATGCGCTTCGTCAGGGCGAGCTCGCGCAGGCGCGTCACCTTGAACTCGCCGGTCATCCCCATCGAGCCGGCCATCACCGTGAAGTCGTACGCGCATACTGCCGTGAGGCGGCCGTCGATCTTGCCGTAGCCGGTGATGACCCCGTCGGCCGGGGCGTCGACGCCGTCCATCGCGCGCTGGGAGGTGTGCGGCTTGCCGTGGATGCCGAACTCGACGAACGTGCTCTCGCCTGTGCCCGGATGGGTATCGACGAGCAGGGCTATCCGCTCGCGCGCGGTCAGCGCGCCCTTCTCGTGCTGCTTGTCGATCTTCTCCTGTCCGCCGCCCAGGCGGATATGAGCACGGCGCGCCTCGAGGTCCTCGACGAGGGGGCGGAGCAGGGAGGTCATGCGTCCCCCCGGGAGGGACCCTGCGCGCGCGCGTTAAAGAAAGCCCTCTTCGCGCGCGCGCGCGCAGGGCACCCATTTCCGCAAGCAACAACCCCCGCCCTCACCGACCCCTCCACCTCCCTGGGCCAGCCCACCTTAAGGACCGACCTCATCGGCCCTTCCATTCCGGTTGACGCTTTTCGAAGAAGGCGGTGACACCCTCCTCGATGTCCTCGGTGGAGACCGCCAGGGTGAGCTGCGCGCGCAGGTAGTCGAGCGCATCGTCGAGCGGCATGTCGAGCTGGCGGCGCATCGCTTCCTTGCCCAGGCGCACGATCACAGGCGACTTGGAGGCGAGCTTGCCCGCCCACTCCGCGACGGCCGCGTCGAACTCCTCAGCCGGCACGACCTTGTTGACGATCCCGACGGCAAGCGCCTCCTTGGCGCTCCAGCGCTCGCCAAGCAGGAGCAGCTCGTTGGCCTTCTTGCGCGGCACGTTGCGGTAGATCAGCGCCATGATCATGAACGGGAAGGTGCCAACGTTGATCTCGGGCGTGCCGAACGTGGCGGCGTCTGAGGCGACGATCAGGTCGCACGCGAGCGCGATCCCGAGCGCGCCGGCGAGCACGTGCCCGGAGGCGGCGCACAGTGTCGGCTTGCCGAGCGCCCCGATCAGCTTGAACAGCGACACGAAGCGCTCGGAGCCGAAGTGCTTGTGCACGAGCGACTCCTCGCCGGCGAAGCCGCCGAGGTTGGCGCCCGAGGAGAAGACCGTCTCATGGGAGGAGGCGAGTACGACAGCGCGCACGGCCTCGTCGTCGCGGGCGCGCTCGAACGAGGCGATCAGCCCGTCGAGCACCTCCGGGGAGAGCGCGTTGCGCGTCGAGGGCTCGTTCAGCGTGATCGTCGCGACGCCGTCGGCAAGCTCGCACAGGACAGATTCCCCGGACACAATGCGGCATCCTAACCTGCATTGCGTTAGCGTCTGGCTGTCCAGCCGAACAAGGAGCCACCATGGCCGCCACTGCCGACACCGTCCTGAAGCCAGACTTCCAGGCCAAGCGCAAGCACTTCATCTTCACCGACGAGCACGAACAGCTGCGCGAGTCGATCCGCAACTTCGCGACCAAGGAGCTCGCGCCGCACGCGGACGAGTGGGAGGAGACGACCTTCCCCGACTCGGTCTTCAGGCGCATGGGCGAGCTCGGCTTCCTCGGTCTCGACAAGCCCGAGCAGTACGGCGGCCAGGGTGGGGACTACTACAGCGCGCTGGTGCTCGCCGAGGAGATCGGGCACTCCAACTGCGGGGGCCTCGCGATGGGGATCGCCGTGCAGACCGACATGGCGATGCCGCCGATCCTCGCGTTCGGGACCGAGGAGCAGAAGCATCAGTGGGCCGAGGCGGCGATCAAGGGCGAGAAGATCCTGTGCCTCGGGATCACCGAGCCCGACGCCGGCTCGGACGTGGCCGGGATCAAGACGCGGGCGGTGAAGGACGGCGACGGATACGTCATCAATGGCTCCAAGACGTACATCACGAATGGTCACCGTGCGGACGTGATCGTGCTCGTCACGAAGACTGACCCCGACGCCGGGTACGACGGCTTCACGCTGTTCCTCGTGCCGATGGACTCACCCGGGGTGATTCGCGAGCAGAAGCTGCAGAAGATGGGGATGCACGCCTCCGACACGGCGCTGCTCGCCTTCCAGGACGTGAGGGTGCCCGAGTCGGCCGTGCTCGGGCAGGTCGGGAGGGGCTTCTACCACATCATGTGGGAGCTGCAGGGCGAGCGCCTGATCGGCGCCGCCGGGTGCGTGGCGGGCGCGCAGCGCCTGTTCGACCGCACGCTCGAATACGCCAAGGAGCGCAAGGCGTTCGGCCGCTCGATCGGCCAGTTCCAGGTGATCCGGCACAAGTTCGCCGAGATGGCCACCAAGATCGAGACGGCGCGCCAGATGGTGTACATGACCGCGTGGCGCAACGAGAACGGCGACTATCCGGTGCGCGAGATCTCGATGGCCAAGCTGTACGCGTCGCGGATCGCGTGCGAGGTCGCGGACGAGTGCCTCCAGATCCACGGCGGCGCCGGCTACATGAAGGAGTACGGGATCGAGCGCGGCTGGCGCGACCTGCGCCTGAACCGGATCGGGGCGGGCACGGACGAGATCATGCTCGAGGTCATTGGTCGTTCGTACGGTCTTTGATCTTTGAGCCTGTTTGAGCCTGTGAAGACCGGGTCGCATGCGACCCGGTCCCGACGGCGCCTGCGCCGTCGGCCGACCGGCACATGTGCCGGTCAGAACTACCCAAATGGAACTAATCGATGAGTCATCCCACGCCCCCGTTTACAGAGGAGCACGAGCAGTTACGAGAGTCCATCCGCGGATTTCTCGACCGCGAGCTCGCGCCCCACGCCCAGCAGTGGGAGGCCGACGAATGGTTCCCGAACGAGGTCTTCGGAAAGCTGGCCTCGCAGGGTCTGCTCGGGCTGAAGTACCCAGTCGAGTACGGCGGCCAGGGCGGCGACTACCTGCACGAGGCAGTGCTCGTCGAGGAGCTGGCGCGCATCGGCTCGGGTGGCACCGCGGCCGGGATCGGCGCACACGTCAACATCGCCACGCCCCCGATTTGGAAGTTCGGCTCAGACGAGCAGAAGCAGAGCTATCTGGCGCCCGCGATCAGGGGCGAGAAGGTCGGCGCGCTCGCGATCACCGAGCCCGACGCCGGCTCGGACGTAGCGGCTCTGCGCACGAAGGCCGAGCGCGTGGACGGCGGTTGGATCGTCAACGGCGAGAAGACCTACATCACCAACGGCGTGCGAGCCCACTTCATGGTCACCGCCGTGAAGACCACCGCGGAGGGCGGCCACCACGGCATCTCGTTCCTGATCGTCGACCGCGGCGAGGGCGTGCGCTCGTCCAAGCTCGACAAGCTCGGCTGGCACGCCTCCGACACCGCCACCATCTCCTTCGAGGACGTGTTCGTCCCCGAGGAGAACCTGCTCGGCGAGCTGCACGAGGGCTTCAAGCTGATCATGGCCAACTTCCAGTGGGAGCGCCTCGCGATGGCCTTGGGAGCAGTCGGCGCCATGCGCCTGGCCTATGAGCGCACGGCCGACTACGCGCGCGAGCGCACCACCTTCGGCCGACCGATGTCAAGGCACCAGGTCATCCGCCACAAGCTGGCCGACCTCGCCACGAGCGCGTATGTCGCGCGCTGCGTCACCTACGACGCCCTGCGCCGCTTCCACGCCGGCGAGGAACCGCTGAAGGAGGTGACGATGGCCAAGCTGCTCACCCAGCGCGCGTCGTACGAGCTGATGGACGAGTGCCTGCAGATCCACGGCGGCATGGGCTACATGGGCGAGCACTGGGCCCAGCGCGCTGCCCGCGACGCCCGCCTCGGGCCGATCGGCGGGGGGAGCGACGAGATCATGCGCGAGATCTTGGGGCGCTTGCTGGGCTTGTAGATCGCTGCTCCACGCAGGCGCCCTCAATCACTTACTACGTTCGTGGATAGTCGATTGCTTCTTCACCACCGAAGGTGCGAACGATCGCAAACAGCGGCGGCAGAGCATCACACGCATCCTTGATCGTCGCTTCGTTGCCCACGAGAGTCGTCACATCGGTAAGCGTTTCACTGTGACCTGTGACCATACTTCCGATCGTGTCGGCCGGGATCCTGCTCCCGTTGAAGGTCTTCCACGTCAACGGGTAATCCTCCAGCTTGTAACGCTGTACGAGCTGCATCTCGTCGGACGTCAGCTCCAGACGATATCCCAAGGTAAATCGGACACCCTTGTGCCCGCCCAGCATGCCAGTGATCGCCGCTTGATCCCGATTGATGATCAGCTTCATAGGAACCTTTCCACAGTCGTCTTCACGCGTCGACGCAACGCCGGTTGTGTGGTCAAGCTTGTCCCGCCACGGCAGCGTCTCTGCCCAAACCCTCGGACGCTTCCGCATCCTTGGTCTCCCGAGCGCCCAGCCCAGGCGCATCCATCAACGTCATCATCAGGTGCGCTATCCCGAGCCACGAGAACGCTTGACTCGCATCCATCGGAAGCTGGTTATGGGCCAATGGATTACGGCACGCTCCAAACACCCCTATGCAGAGCATCCTGAAGCTCCGGAGATGCTCGCTGTCATTCCAAGGTTCGAGCCCTCCTCGGCGTTCCTCGTCGAGACACTTGGTCACGATCTCGGGCATCGGCGTCCTGCGGGGCAAGTTCACTCTCGCGCGAAATTGGCGCTCGCATGCCTTCAGGGCCTCCAGCACTCCACTCCCAAAACGACCTTCAGCGAAGGCTGCTTGCGCACCATCGCGGATTGCTGGATGAAGCTGATTGAGCATGACTGCCCAGAGCGCCTGCACTTCTCCCTCGAGCTCGAGACCCTGCGAGAGATGCAAGCCAGCCTGTGAGAAGTCTCGTCGACGCGTGTAAGCCGCCAGCAGGAGTCGATGACATTCGAGTGCATTCAGGACATCGTTGCAATCGCGGAAGGCATTCAGCGCCTTCTCATACCCTTCGATCGCAGCATCGTGCTTGCCCTCGTCTTCGTCGATTTGAGCCAACTCGAGCCATAGACGCGCCTGGCGAGGACGGCTGCTGTCGATCTGCTCGATCATCTCCCGCGCGTCATCCAGATGCACACGAACGCCGTCCAGCTTGCCCATCTGGCGGCAGCATCGCGCCAAGCCGAGCAAGATGTCGGCCGTCAAGGCATGGCGATCAAGACGACGTGCTATGCGCAAACCGACTTCATAGTGCGTCACCGCGTCGTCGATGTGCCCGAGGGCCAGATGTACATCAGCGATATCGTCGTGCAACTCCGAGAGCGCCACCTCGTCGCCGAGTTGCTCGCAAATTCCTAGCGCGGTCTCCAGGCGATCCAACGCCAGATGCGGCCCCTCTCCGCCCCTGTCGGCGAGCACGGCTCCAATGTGTCGTAGAGAACCTGCCCGAGCCGGCTGCAGGTTGAGGCGTTCGGCGATCGCAAGCGACTCCGCGTGGAGCTCGTAAGCGTCGTCGAGACGACCCTGCGCTCGACGGACTGCACCGAGGAGATTCTTGCACTCCGCGAGCTCCGGCTCATCCTCTATACCCTCCAGGTGATTGAGGGCGCTGTTCGCGCTCCCCTCCGCATCTTCGATCCGGCTGAGCTGGAGTTGCGCCGATCCTTCCCGACGGCATGCGAGCGCGATCCCCAACGCAATCCTCTGGTCCGCATACTTGCTGTGGGCTCGACCATACTCAGACAATGCCTTGGTGTACTTACCCTGATCCTCGTACAGCGAGCCTCTCTGCAGGTACAGCAACGCGCGCTCACCATCATCGTCGAGGCGTTGCAACAGCCGCTCAGCTTCGCCGTAGTAGTCCAGTGCACGGTCATGGTCGCCCTTACGCTGATACGCGGTCCCGAGCCTTCGATTTGCCACAGCGAGCCCGAGTATGTCCTGGTGACGCTGATCGAGCGAGAGTGAATTCTTATAGGCGTCGATCGCGTCTTTGAGTCGGCCTTGCTCTGCGACAACATCGCCAAACTCGCCGAACAACATAGACAACGCAACCTCGTCTCCCTGGTTACTGCACAAGTCGATGGCCTCGCGGTAGCGGGCCTCGGCCTCCATCAGGCTCCCGCAGGCCGCGAGAGCCGAACCCATGCGCCGCAGAGTCTCGACCTTGGCCGGCCCTATCCCGAGAAGATCCGCAATGTTGTGCGCCTCTCGAAACAGCTCCAGCGCATCGGTCACCCGCCCCTGATCCGCGAGAACCGCACCGAGGCGGTTGGCAACCTCGATGAGCTCTGGCTTGTCTTCGTTGCCCTGCTGCTCGAGTAGAGCACGCGATCGACGCAGCTCGCTCTCGGCCTCCTCGAGTCTTCCGAGATCCTGCAGAGCGGAGCCTATGCAGCGGCGGCAGATCGCCTCACCGATCGTGTTGCGGTGACTCTCGTTGATCGCCAGCGCCTGCTTGTATCGAGCCAGCGCATCCCGCACCTGACCGCAATCCTGACAGAGCGATCCCCAAGCCGTATAGAGCACGGCCCGCTCGCCGTCATCATCGAGATTGTCCAGCAGACTGTCGGCTTCCGAGTAATACTCCTCGGCGCGCTTATAGTCTCCCTTCTCTTGATAGGCGGCCCCGAGACGTCGCTTTGCAAGAGCAAACCCAAGTGGATCGTCGTGGTCGAGTCGCTCGGCCTCCTTGAACACCTTGATCGCATCGTCAAGCATCCCCTGCTCGACGAGAACGTCGCCGAGGTCGCCGTATATCTCTGACAGCGCCTTCCTGTCATCGAGTTGCTTGCAGATGTCGACGGCCTGCAGATACCGGTCGGCAGCCTCGTCCAGATCGCCGCGGACGGCGAGCGCCGAGCCCAAGCGCCGCAGACTCTCGACCTTTGCGGGAGCGATGCCGAGGGAATCGGCGAGATTGTGCGCCTCGCGGAACAGCTCTAGCGCGTCCGCCGTACGCCCCTGATCCTCGAGGATGCCTCCTAGGAGATTCATCACCTCGATCGACTCGGGGGTGTCTGTACCGCCCTGTCGCTCCAGCAAGGCCCGCGCGAAATGGAGCTCCTGCTCCGCCTCGCTCAACGAGCCGAGCTGCTGCAAGGCGGAGGCCAACCGCCTACGCGCGAGCGCCTCGCCCGCCATATCGCGCCGGCTCTGATAGATCCCGAGGGCGGCCTCGTACTCGGTCCGAGCCTTTCTGTAGCGAGCCAGGTCCTCGAACAGCGATCCCCAGTGAAGATGAAGAAGAGCGCGCTCCTCCTCGTCGCCGATCGGCTCGAGAAGGCGCTCCGCCTCGCGATAGCTCTCCTCTGCCCGCTTGAGGTCACCCTTCTCTTGATAGACCATGCCGAT
>DASUDH010000086.1:0-3715 GCA_036275675.1 Solirubrobacteraceae bacterium
GCCTCGTGCAGCTTCTGCGGGTCGCGTCCACCGGCCTGGGCCATGGTGTCGCGCCCCCCGCCTCCGCCGCCGACCACCTGCGCCGCGGTCTTCACGATCTCGCCCGCCTTCAGCCCGCGCTTGACGAGCGCCGGGGCAACGCTCACGACGAGCGACGCGCGACCGTCGATGGCGGCCCCGAGCACGACGATGTGGTCGCCGGATAGCTTGCCCCTGAGACGGTCCGCTACGTCGAGCAGCGCCTTCGGGTCGGGCACGGTCACCTCGGTGGCAAGAACGACGGCGCCGTCGATCGTCTCGGCACGGCCGGCGAGCGCGTCGATGTCGATCGCGTCCGCACCGCTGCGTTCGCGCGCTGCCTGCTGCAACCTCTTGCGCTCTGCCTCGCGCTCGCGGAGGACCTCGGCGGTGCCCCCGGGAGAGGTGCGCAGCGCCGCGGCGATCGCTTCGAGCTCGCGGTCGTGCTCGCGCAACATCTCCACCGCTGCTGGACCAGTGAGCGCCTCGATGCGCCTCACGTTGGCGGCGCTCGAGGTCTCGCCGGTCACGCGGAACACGCCGATCTCCGAGGTGTTGCGAACGTGCGTGCCGCCGCACAGCTCGCGCGAGTAGTCGCCCTCCCCGATCTCGACCATGCGCACGACATCGCCGTACTTCTCCCCGAACAGGGCCATCGCTCCGAGACGCTTGGCCTCCTCGAGCGTGGTGATAATCGGGTGCACCGGATCGGCTCGGGCGATCCACGCGTTCACCCGATCCTCGACGTCGCGCAGCTCCTCGGGCGTGAGCGCCGCGCCGTGGCTGAAGTCGAAGCGCAGCTTGTCTGGACCGACGTAGGAGCCGGCCTGGCGCACGTGCGCACCCAGGCGAGCGCGCAGCGCGGCGTGCAGCAGGTGGGTGGCGGTGTGGTTGCACTGGGTGGCGTGCCTGGTGGTGTGGTCCACGCGCGCGAGCACCGCCTCGCGCGGGGAGAGCGTGCCATGCTCCACCACGACCGACAACACCTGGTCGTCCCCGAGCCGGAAGACGCCCTCCACGCGCGCGCGACAGTCGCCCTGCTCACATTCGATCGTGCCGGTGTCGGAGATCTGGCCGCCGCCCGCGGGGTAGAAAGGGGACTCGGCGAGCTTGACGAGCAGATGCTTTCCCACCACCCGCTCTTCGCCAGGCTCATCTCCGCCACCGGCAGAAGTGGGCCCGGTCGGAGCGACCTCGTCTCCGGCCAGGCCATCTCCGTTCTGGACGGCGACCGCGGCGACGCTCGTGGGCTGACGCTCGGTCTCATAGCCGGTGAACCGTGTCTGTACACCCGCCTGCTCGGCGAACCGGCGAGCGCGCTCGCGCGGGTCCTCCCCGCCTGCACCCGTCGCGCTCGCAGCGCGAGCGCGCTCGCGCTGCTCGCCCATCAACCGCTCGAACTCCGCCTCGTCGACCCTCAGGCCCTCTTCGGCGAGCAGCTCGCCGGTGAGCTCGAATGGGAAGCCGAACGTGTCGTGCAGCTTGAAGGCGTCCTCGGCGCGCACGAAGTCATGGCCCTCGCCGCGGGCGCGATCGATGTGGGAGCGCAGCACCCCCATCCCCTGCTCGAGCGTGCGCCCGAAGCTCTCCTCTTCTGAGGAGGACCACTTGTCGATCGCCTCGCGCTGCTCGCTCAGCTCGTGGTAGGTCGCGGCCATCAGCTCGCACACGACATCCGCGTAGCGGCTCAGAAAGCCCGGTTCCATGTCGAGCCCGCGTCCCTGCTGGATCGCGCGGCGCATCACGCGGCGCAGCACATACCCGCGCTCCTCGTTGGACGGGACCACCCCGTCGGCGATGAGGAAGGTCATCGCGCGCGAATGATCGGCGAGGATGCACAGCGCCCTGTCGGTTTTGAAATCCGCGCCGTAGTTCCTTCCCGACAGCTGCTCGCCCAGCTCGATCAGCGGCTGGAATTGGTCGGTTTCGAACACGGAATCCTTGTCCTGCAGGATCGCCGCCATGCGGTTCAGCCCGAGGCCGGTGTCGATGTTGCGCGCCGGCAGCTCCGTCAGGACCGGATTGCCATCCTCCAGTTGCTGCTGGTTGTACTGCATGAACACGAGGTTCCAGTACTCCAGGAAGCGTTCGTTCTCTGCACCCGGAAGGTCACCGGGCTCACCGATGTGGGCGCCGCGGTCGATGTACAGCTCCGAGCACGGCCCGCACGGCCCGCTGGGCCCTGCCTGCCAGAAGTTCTCAGAGCGCGGGCACTGCACGATCCGCTCGCTCGGCACGCCCACCTGCCGCCACAGTTCGATCGCCTCCTCGTCCGGCCCGAGACCGAGCTGCTCGTCGCCCTCGAACACCGTCACCCAGATGTCCTCTTGCGCGAAGCCGAACACCTGCAGAGAGAGCTCCCACGCGAACGCGATCGCCTCGCGCTTGAAGTAATCGCCGATCGAGAAGTTGCCGAGCATCTCGAAGAACGTGAGGTGGCGGTTGGTGTTCCCGACGTTGTCGATGTCAACCGTGCGGAAGCACTTCTGACAGCTCGCCAGGCGCGGGGCGGGCGGCGCTTGCCGACCGAGGAAATACGGCTTGAGTGGGTGCATCCCGGCGACCGTGAGCAGCGCCGAGGGGTCGTGCGAGGAGGGCACGAGCGAGGCCGAGGGGATGCGCCTGTGGCCGCGCTCCTCGAAGAACGCCAGGTATCGCTCGCGGATCTCGTCGCTGTTCATGAGGCGCTGATCCTAGAGTGCGATCGCGCCGTGGCCCACGATCACCTCGCCCGCGTACAGGCAGGCCACCTGACCGGGCGCCGTGCGCTCGATCGGAGCGAGCATGCGCAGCTCGACGCCCTCGTGCGCTCCGGCGCGCAGCGAGCCCTCGACGTGACACGGCATCCGCTGTCCGCGATAGCGCACCTTCACAGCGTCCACGCCGGCGCCGTCACGGTGCAGGATGACGTCGCGCACTCTCACGCTATCCGTGCGCAGCTGCTCGCGGGAACCCACCGTGACGGTGTTGGAGCGCACGTCGGTGGCGATCACATACAACGGCTCTGTGCCGCCGATCCCGAGTCCGTGGCGCTGGCCGACGGTGAGTGTGTGGACGCCCCCGTGCTCGCCGAGCTCGTGTCCGTCGCGATCGACGATCGCGCCCGCACGCCTTCCGAGACCGCCGTGGCGCGCGAGGAAGTCGGCGCGCTTAGTGCCCGCGAGGAAGCAGAGGTCCTGGGAGTCGGGCCGGCGCGCCACTCCAAGGCCTGCGCGTGCCGCGCGCTCGCGCACCTCGGGCTTGGTGAGACCGCCGAGCGGGAAGCGCAGCCGGGCGAGCGAGCGTGGCGAGAGCGCGGCGAGCGCATAGCTCTGATCCTTGCTCTCGTCCACCGCCACCCGCAGCAGCGGCTCCTCGTCCTCGTGCACCTGTGTGCGCGCATAGTGGCCGGTTGCGAGCGTCTGCGCCCCCAGGCGCCCGGCCAACTCGAGCATCGCGTCGAGGCGCACGTTGCCATTGCAGCGCACGCACGGGTTCGGCGTGAGGCCCGCCGCGTGATCTTCGAGCCAGCCGTCCACCACCCCGGCCTTGAACTCCTCGCGCAGGTCGATCGAGAAGTGCGCGAGTCCCATCCCGTGCGCTATCTCCCGCGCCGCGCGCACGGCCTGCGCCGAGCAGCAGCTGCGCTCGCCATCGTTCTCCGGGTCAGACCACAGCTCGAGCGTCACCGCCACCGTCTCCCGGCCGCCCTCGGCGA
>DASUDH010000087.1:0-8187 GCA_036275675.1 Solirubrobacteraceae bacterium
TGGGGATCGACTCGGGGTTGAGGAACACAGCAGCGCGCAGCTCGCCGACGGCGGCCCGCGGATCGGCTGCCATGTCGTATTCGCCGAGGGTCAGCCAAGTTTCAGGGTTCGACGGCTGCAGCCGCACTGCCTTCTGCAGGGTCGCGCGCGCGAGCACGCTCTGGCCGGTGGCGTGCTGGATCGCCGACAGCCTGAACAGCGCCGAGGCGGAGAGCGGATCGCGATCCACAGCCGCCTGCGCCGCGGAGAGCGCCGCCACCGGGTTGCGCTCGAGCAGCGCGAGCGCCTGTTCGGAGGCGTCGACCGAACGCTGTGGCTGCCACTCCGTCCAGGCGGCCAGCAGCGCTCCCGCCACGACCGCGACTGCCATGCCCACCCGCACGGGATCGAGCTCTGTTGCCGCGGGCAGCAGGCGCGCGCTTGAGCGTCCGTGCGACCGTGAGCCCGTCGCTGGGTTCTCGGAGAAGCCGACCGCGGTCGTCGCTTGTGCGGCTTCTGAGTCGGCAGCCGCAGCGGCGGCCGCGAGCGTGCCAGCGGGCGCGGCCCGGTTGCCTGCCCGCAACGGTCCGCGCCCCGCGAGCCATCCGGCACATAGCAGCCCAACGCAGGCGTTGCCCGGCACGTACCAGGTCCAGTCGGCGAACGAGTGAACCCCGAACACCACCACGATGCACAGCATCGTGAGCATCCCGATCCGCTCGGGCGTGTAGGCCGCGGGCGCGGCCCGCCAGCCGACGGCGGGAGGTGAGCGCCGCGCCGTCCAGCGCCGGTTGAATGGGTGCGTGGCGCGTCCGGCGGCGGCCATCCATGTTGCCAGCAGCGCGAGCGTGAGCGCCAGGCCGACTATCCCGAGATCGGCGAGCGTCTGCACCACATAGCCGTGCGCCTGTCTCACGTCGATAGGCACGCTCCTGTAGCGCAGGCGCGCCGTTTCGTATCCGGCCGCTCCGGCGCCGAGCGCGGGATGGGCCTTGAAGATCTCGAGCGCCTCGTTCCAGTAGCGCGCGCGCACGCTCCCGATCGCGGTGAGACGCCCCGGTGTGTTCTTCGGGACCGCCGCGTTCGGGTCCGTCAGCGAGGAGAGGTCGTGCGATATCGTGCCCGTCACCCCGCGCTTGGAGGCCGCGAGACCGGCGCCCAGCGCGAAGACGGCGAGCACGAGCAACGCCCCGAGCGTGACGCCGGCGGCGCGGCGGCGCGCGGCGCGCGGCGCGCGGCGGTCGCCGAAAAAGCCGATCGCGATACCCGCGAGCGTCAGCACGATCAGCATCGCGGCGAGCAGCACCCCGAGCTGACGGCCGGCTGTCGTGCGCGCGGCGAGCGCCGCGCCGTCGCTGCTCAGCGCGTGCCTGGTGAAGTCCCAGGCGACGACCGGAGCGGCGCCGAGCGCGCCAGCGATCAGCACGCGCGCGCCGCGCAAGCGCAGTGGCACGAGGCACAGCCAGGCGGTAACGCCGACCGCGAGCGCAGCCAGAGCGCCGCGCGAGTAGGCGAGCATCAGCGTGACGATCATCAGCCCCATCGCGGGATAGGCGAGCGCGTTCAGCAGCGCGTGCCCGGCGCGCCGGGCACCCAGCCACAGGCACCCGACAGCGCCCATCGCCGCGGTCAGGCCGATCGCGTTCCAGTAGCCGTACGGCTCCTGCAGGCGCGCGTAGGTGTCGGTCACGTCGAGTCGGTCGGGGAGCACCTTCGTGAGCAACGCATAGCCGCACACGACCACCGCGGCGAGCACGATTCCGCCGAGCAGTCCCCGCCAGCCACCGGGCGCGATCCACACGAGTGCGACAGCCGCGGCGAACACGCCGCCGTAGGCGAGCATCCGTCCGGCGTCCTGCCAGCTCGCGTCGGGCGCGACCGACCACACGACCGACAGGCCGGTGAGCGCCGTGAATGCCAACAGCAGGCCGACCGACCACGTGCCGTAGGCGGGCGTGTTCGCGGAGGTGAGCACCACAACCCCCGCGACGATCATCCCCCCGGCAAGGGTGAGCGCCAACTCGACCGTCGTCATCGGAGTGAGGCTCAGCCCGCCCCCAGCCGCGAACGTCACGAAGCACAGGACCCCGGCCACCGCTAGCGTCGCGGCCATCGTCGCGCCTGCTCTTCGCGATCCGTTCAGCGGCCGCGACGGGGCATGGGCGGGCTCGCGGGTGACCCCCGCGAGCGGATACTCAGCCGTCGCGGCGTGCGCGGACACGCTTGCGCACCTCCTCGACTGCGAGTGCCAGCGCGCCGGCGAGCAGGAACGCGAGCACGGCGAACAGCGAGTGGGGCAGCGTGTTGACCGCCGAGGCGATGTCGGCGTGCACCACACCCGGGCGGATCGGCTGGTTGCCGACCCGAACGGGCGTCGAGCCGTTGCGGTGGGCGCTCTCGACCGCACGCTGCTCGAAGGGCGTCAACGGCAATGCGACGTTCGAGGAGGCGGTTCCCGCACTGCCGCCGGTGCCGCCGCCGGCCGCCGCGAGCTCTGCCTTACGGATCAGGTTGACGCAATCCGAGTACTCGCTCACCTCGGTCGGCATCTGTTTCAGCGCTTCGCGATACGCGTTCTGGCTGTAGCCGCTGAACGGTTCCCCGTGCCCGCACTTTTCGATGATCGCCTGCGCTTCGCTCGCCTGCGCCGGCGAAGCGCACGCCGTCAGCAGCGCGAACGTGACGAGGGCCGTCAGGGCGAGCGGGCGCCTGCTTGCCGTCGCCGACCCGCGCGCGCGTCGCGTGAGCGCCCCGGCGACGGTCGTGCCGCTCCAGAGAGTTACCCGAACCCCTTCCAAGAGACGCAACGCTACCTCACCGTCCGCGGGAGAGGCGCAGGCCGGCGAGTGCGCACGAGAAGCCCTCCGCCCAGGCGTCGTGGGTGTAGGCGCTCACGTCCTTGCGCCCGGCCTCGCCCAGGCTTGCGCGCAAGACGGGGTCGCCGGCGAGGCGCTCGAGCGCTGCGGCCAGCGCGATTGGGTCCCCGGCCGGCACGACCACGCCATTGCGCCCGTCGCGCACCAGGCCGCCTGCGGCGGCCCCGACGGCGTCGCTTGCGATCACGGGCAGCCCACGGTTCATGGCCTCGTTCACGACGAGTCCCCAGGGCTCGCGGAAGGTGCGCGTCGGTATCGATGGCAACACCAGAACATCGGCGGCGGCATAGAAGTTGCGCAGCGCCGTCGGGGAGACGGGGTTCAGGCCCACCACCGCGCCGCCGGTCGGGACCCAAGGGGGGGTGGATCCCGCACCGACGAGGACGAGCGCGGCGGTTGGTGCCTGTAGGCCCGACGTACTCCAAGCCTGTGTGAGCACCCCCAATCCCTTTTCCCGCGCGGGGCGTCCCGCAAACAAGAACTTCACATCGACGTCACGGGGCCAGGCCGGGTCCGTCGGTGCGCCCACGTCGGGCGCGCTCCAGAAGGCGTTGTCGACCGACTGCGGGGCCACGTGCACGACGTGCGCGCCGCGTGCGCGCACGTAGGCGCTGACGTGCGGGCCGTAGGTGACGACGGCGTCGGCCGAACGGTACAAGCGACGCAATGCCAGGAAGCTGAACGCATGCGGAATGCTGCGCGGGTGCGCCCACAGCGACGCCCACAGGATCAACGGCACGCGCCCACGGCGCGCGCCCGCCCACGCCGCCCCCATCGCCACGCGCCCGCCGGTCGGGCACACCACCGCTCGGTAGCCTCCGCCCGATGCCAGCGCGTAGAGCTCGCGCTCGCGCACGTACCGGTGGGGGAACGGGAGCGCCGCGGTCGATTGTGCCGGGGACGGCGCCTGCGGCATGGACGCCGGCGCCTGCCCGGCGGCGCTCACGCCGTGCTTGAGTCGCCCCCCGAACAGGGCGAGCTCGACGCGCTCGAGCTCGTGCAGGCGCTCGAAGGCGCCGACACGATAGGCCGGCGCGTGGCCTGTTACGAACAGGACGGGCTTCACCGCAGCGCGTGCTCGTAGGCTGCGAGCGTCTGCTCGCCGCAGTGCTCCCAGGTGAAGTTGGCGGCGACCGTCTCACGCGCACGAATGCTCGCCTCGCGCAGCCGCTGCGGATCGGACAACAGCTCGTCGATTCGCTGCGTCAGTCGCTCTACGTCGCCCGGTGGCACGAGCACGAAGCCATCGCCCGCCGCCGCGATCTCCTCCGGTCCGGGCTCCCCGCGACAGCCGATCGCGGGCACGCCGCCTGCCATCGCCTCGATGTAGGACACGCCGAACGCCTCCTCGGTGGAGGGCATAGCGAACAGCGTGCACCTGCGCGCCGCGTCGATCGCCTCGCCCGGCGGCAACTGACCGCGGAACTCGACGCGATCTGCGACCTCGAGTCGCGCCGCGAGCCCTTCGAGAGCAACCCGCTCGGGACCGTCGCCGACGATCACGTAGCGCAGCGTCGGATGACGCTTGGCGAGCACCGCCAGCGCGCGCATCACGTCGGCGTGGCGCTTGCGCGCCACGAGGTGACCCACGGTCACGAGCGAGGGCGTCTGCTCGCGCCGGCCGGTCCCGCCGCCGCCGGGCTCGGGCAGGTCGGCTCCGAGATGCACCACGCGCGTGTCGCGAGCGCCGTACTCGCAGGCCAGCTCGGCGATGCCACGGCTGTTGGCCAGCACCGTCGCGGCCGCCGCGAGGTTGCGCACGATCGCCTCGCGCCCCGACTGGCTGCGCGGCGCGGTGTAGAGCACATCGCCGCCATGCACGGAAACCACCAGTGGCACTCGCAGGCGCGTGCGCCGCGCCGCGTCACCCGCGGGCACAGCGTTGTGGGCGTGGATCAGGTCGAACCCGAACGAACGGCGCAGGCGTCGCAGCGCCAGGCCGAGCGCGGGCGCCCCCCAGGCGCCCCATGCTTGGTAGGAGTGCGAGCGGGGCGGAGACACGTAGCGCACGTATGTCACGTCGAGCCCGTCACGCGTCTGTTTGCGGGGCTCGCCCGCAAGACCCCGCAGCGCGTGTGCGGGACCGCCGGGCCACTGCGAGAGCGAGGCGCGCGGCGGGACGAGCCGGTGCAGCACGAGCACCCGCACGTCGGCGCCGGCGTCGCGCGTCGCGAGCGCCTGACGGTGAGCCCACACGCCCAGCACCGGGTCCCCTAGGCGCGGGTAGAACTCCGCGACCACGGCCACCTTCATGCTTCCCTCCACGCCGCCTTCGGCAGCGCGATGGGGTTGGGGGAGGGCGATGCGATCCTCCAGGCCGCCGTGGACCGGTTTGCAGCTGTCGCGGCCGCGAGGCGGAAGTGGGGGAGTGGGCGGTTCACCAGCGTCGGTGTGTCACGAGGGTTCGCTGGGCTTCGCTTGCGTTCATGTAGGGGCGGTGCTCCAGGAAAGTGCGCGCCTCGGCGAGGGCCTGCTCACGTGAGTAGGAGCCGGCCGCAGGCGCTGCGCGATGGACGATCGGCGCGGCGTCGATCACTCCGCAGCGCCAGCCCTGCTCGCGGGCGATGGCGGCCCAGTGCATGTCGAGGCCCCAACCCATGCGTAGATCGGGGAACGGCAGAAGGGTCGAGAGGGTGGAGCGCGCAAAGGCTGTCAGCGGCCCGATCTCGACGAAGCACGTCTCGTGCACGACGCTGCCCGGGCGGCGGCGCGTCACCTGCCACGCGGCGTGTGAGGCGAGTTGGTGGGCGGGCTGAGCGAGGTCGAGGCGGAAGCGCTCAGCCAGGAACAGGAAGCGGTCGAGGAAGTTGTTCGGCAGCACGATGTCGTCGTCGACCACGAGCAGCCAGTCGCGATCGTTCGGCGGGTGGGCGGCGAGCAGCAGGTTGAGGTTCTCGAACTTGCCTCGATCCCCCGGCGGGGCGAGGCACAGCTCTACCTCGTGGCGCGAGCGGGCGAGCTCGGCACGGATGCCCTGCGCGAGCGCCCGGTGCTCGGGGCGCTCGACGCCGAGCACGAGTACGCGTCGCGTGGGAGGCGCGTGGTGCGCGGCCAGGTCAAGGCGCCGGCGCCGGCGCGATGCCACCTGAAGCACGTCGGCGCCCAGGTCGAGGGCGGCGCGACGCAGGCCGTCGAGACCGCCGACCGTTCCGCTCTCGCCCGAGAGGAAGTCATCGGATGGGCGTCCGTTCCACGCCTTGGCGTCCTCTGCCGCCGCCGCCGCGTTCGTCGTCGTGGCCACAGGCGCGCTCGCCGCGGGAGCGTTCCTGCCTGCGCGCAGCGCTTCTTCGACGCGGCCGGCGCTGTGGGCGACCATCACGAGGCCCGCTGGACAGCCGCGGCGGGCGACGTGGCCGAGGCAGCCGGCGAGCGTGCGCAGCTCAGGCGCAAGCGAAGGAGCTTCGCCACGCCAGGCGTCGAAACGCCGGGAGGCACGCCCGCGGGTGTGGGCGGCACGACACAACGGGCGCAGGCGCGTGTCCGCGGCGTTCCGGCGGTGGTGCAGGGCGGCGCGCGCCACGTAAAGGACGGGTGCGCTCGCGCCGGGAGGCTGTTCCGAGGCGCCGCCGCCGACCCGGCCCTCCGGGCTGTGTGCCCCGGCGGTCATGCGTTCCTGCCACTCCTGCTCGTCGCCGCTGTGCTCGAGTGAGACGTCAAACGGCCCGACGCGCTCCAGGGCGCTGCGGCGGATCGCCATGTTGGCCCCCCACGCATAGCGTGTCCAGGTGTCCTCGTGGCCGAGATCGAGCGCGGTGATCGGCGGCCCCTCACGCCCACAGCTGTGCGGCGCGCGGCCCTCCAGACGCGGGAGGATCGGGCCGGTGAGCAGCTCGACGCCGGGGTGGGCGCTCGCGGCGGCGAGCAGCGCCTGGAGCCAGCCGTCTTGCACCTCGACATCGTCGTCCACGAACACGACGAGCTCGCCTGTCGAGTGCGCGATGCCGGTGTTGCGCGCAACGTTCAGGCCGAGCGGTCGCGGGTGGGGCGCGTAGCGGGCGCCGAAACGCTCGGCGAGCTCGCGGGCCGGCCCGGACGGCCCGGCGTCGTCCACCACTATCAGCTCCGCGCGAGCCTCCGCCGCCTGCGGCGCGATCGAGGCGAGCGCCACCTCCAGGTAGTCGAGGCGCGCCCGCGTGGGAACGACGATCGACGCGCGAGGGACGCTGGAATCGGAGGGCATGACCGCAACAGTCTAAGTTTGCCGCTGCTGCCCGCGGGTCAGGGTGCTCGTGGCGGGGCTAGGCTCCGACGGGATGATCCTTTTCCTGCACAACCGCTATCGCACGACGGGCGGTGAGGAGCGCGTCGTCGACGAGCTGCTGGCGCTTGTGCGCGACCGTCTCGCCGAGCCGGCCGAGCTGCTGGCGCGCGACTCCGCCGGTCTCGGCTCCGGGCGCGCCGCCGCTGGGCTGCTGCGCGGCGGGCTCGCCCCGCGCGACGTCGCCAAGGCGGTGCGGATGACTGGAGCGCGGGTGGTGCACGCCCATAACCTGGGTCCGCAATTCGGTTGGCGCGCTCTCGCGGCCGCCCGCGCCGAGGGCGCGCGCGTCGTGCTGCACCTGCACCAGTACCGGCTCGTGTGCGCCACCGGCGTGTGCTTCATGGGCGGCGAGGAGTGCACGCGCTGCCACGGCCGCAACACGCTGCCGGGCGTGATCCACAACTGTCGCGGCAGCCGGGCGGAGGCGCTGGCGTACGGCGCCTCGCTCGCGCTGTGGCAGCGCCGCCTTGCCGACCAGGCCGACGCCGTGATTGTGCCGAGCGTCTTCGCGCGGGAACGGCTGCGCGAGCTGGGGGCGCCACTGGACTTCGAGCGCGTGCACGTACTCCCGCCGCCGGTTAGGGCGCCGGACGACGGGGACGATCAGGCGCCAACCGGGTCGCTTACCGAACGCCCGAAGGTGGACAGGCCGAGCTCGGGGGACGCCGACGTGCCGGCCTCAAGCGCACGCGCCGGCGCGGCGGACGGCGGCTACGCCCTGGTCGTCTCGCGGCTCGCCCCCGAGAAGGGGATCGACGTCGCGATCGACGCCTGCCGGATCGCGGGCGTGCCGCTGATCGTCGCGGGCGATGGTCCAGAATGGGGCGCCCTGCGCGCGCGCGCGCGGAGCCCCAAAATGCAAACCCCACGCACACGCGCTGGGCGCCGCGAAGTGCGCTTCGTCGGACGCGCGGATGACGCGGAGCTGGCACGTCTCCGCGAAGGAGCCGCGCTCGCGATCGTGCCGTCGCGCTCGGCGGAGACCTTCGGGATGGCCGCCGCCGAGGCGATGGCTGCCGGGGCGCCGGTGGTCGCCAGTCGCATCGGGGCGCTGCCGGAGCTGGTGGAGGA
>DASUDH010000088.1:0-2683 GCA_036275675.1 Solirubrobacteraceae bacterium
GTGATGCCCCGCACCCGCACGGGCGATTTGCGTGACGCCGGCCCTTGACGCAGCCGGCGGCCGATGCGCCGTGTTCACTGCCACAAGACCGAGCGCACTCACGGTGACGCCCACGAGCAGGCCCAGCCCGACGAGCCGGCCTGAGCGTGAGCGGTGCGACCACGACGCGGCGGCGGCGTGGTGATCGATCTCGTGTTCGTGAGCTTGCGTCGGGTGGGACCCATCGCCTGCGGACGGCGCGTCGTCGGCGAGGTACTCGTCCTCCCCATAGACGCGGTAGACCTCGCGCGGGGCCCTGTGCCAGAGCGTCATGCGCGTTCCCGAGGACGGTCGCGATCGAGCACGCGTGCGGCCGGGAGCGAGGATGGGGAGAGATCCAGCTCCCGACCGCCCACGTACGGATCGGAAGCGCCGGGCGATCGTCTCTGCAACCGATCGCCGGCGTCCCGGAGGACGCGCCTATGTGTGGGGCGAGGGATGTTCATAGGTGGGGCCCTGCTCTCTAATCCGACCGCTGACTCCAAGTGGGACAGGTGGCTCGACCCGGCGTGCCTGCTGGTCGCCGGCGAGCAGCCCGGTGAGGCGCGCGCGGCCGCGCTGGGCTACCTTGCGGTACTTCTCCGTCGACCAGCCGTGTGCGCGACAGAACTCGCTGCGGTCCGAGTCGCACGAGAGCTGGCTTGCGAGCACGAGTCGCTGGTCACGCGAGAGCTCGCTCGATATCTCGCTGATGCGCCGCAGGTCGTAGCGCAGCAGCGCAAGCCTCTCGACATCGGCGCGCACATCCGGGATTTCGACACCGCCGCCCGCGCGAACGTCGAGCGGGAGCGCAGTCGCAATCGCCGCCTCGATCGGGCTGCGCCCGCTCAGCGCGCGACGACGGTCATGGATCCGCGAGGAGAGTCGCTGCTCGAGTGCGTTGGCAATGTGGGCGTAGCTGGAGAACGCCTCCCTGCGCGTGGCGCGGGTAAGCAACTCCAGAGTCGCCTGGCTGTAACAGTCTTCGAGATCCTCACGCACGAGACGGTGACGGTGGGCCGTGAGCAGGCGCTCGCGCCGCGCGCACGCGACGAGCGCGACCGCTTCAGCTGGGTCGAGCGGGCCGAGCCGCCGGAGCTTGCCAGCTCGCGCGGGGGGCGCCGCTACTCGCGTCGCGCTCTCCTGTCGGGTGAACACGCAAGCATGTCGGTGCAAGTGGTCCGCAGACCCCCCTCCCAATTTGTCCGCACGTGGCTGAGCGCCTTCGACGGCTACCAGCAGCGCAGTCCACGGCTCGGCTTCGTCACGGCCGTGGTCAAGCGCTTCGACGAGGACCAGGCGAGCCAGATGGGCGCGTTGATCGCCTACTACGGGTTCTTCGCGCTGTTCCCGCTGCTGCTCGTGTTCGTCACGGTGCTCGGCTTCGTGCTGGACGGCAACCCGAGCGCACAGGAGAGTGTGCTGCACTCGACGCTCAGCCAGTTTCCGATCATTGGCACCCAGCTTCAGAGCAACGTCCACTCGCTGAAAGGCAGCGTCATCGCGCTTGCGGTCGGGCTCGTGGGAGCGCTGCTGGCGGGGCTAGGGGTGACCGGGGCGACCCAGAGCGCGTTCAACAGGATCTGGCAGATCCCACGCCGGCGTCAGCGGGGTTTCGTCGCGTGGCGCCTGCACGGGCTCGGGCTGCTCGCCGTGCTCGGCGTGCTCAGCATCGTGTCCACCGTGACCGCCGCTTACGTGACCGCCCAGACCGCGGGCGCGGCGGCGGTGCTCGGCGGGGTGCTCATAGCGCTGGCGGCGAACCTGCTGTTGTTCTTCACGGTCTTCAGGATGCTCACCTCCGAGGAGGTGCCCACGCGCGAGTTGGTCCCCGGGGTGGTCATCGCAGCAGTGCTATGGCAGATGCTCCAGCACGTCGGCGGCTTCTATGTGGACCACGTGGTACGTCATGCCAAGGAGACCTCGGGCCTGTTTGCGTTCGTGCTCGGTCTGCTCACGTGGCTGTACCTCGGCGGCCAGGTGACGGTGCTAGCGGCCGAGGCGAACGTCGTGCGCGCCCGGCGACTGTGGCCGCGCCGCCTCTTCTCCGAATCGTGAAATCCGGCAGAGGGCCTTGCCGTGGCGCCTGTAGCGGGCACTTGAAATCACGCCGACGCGAGCTATACTAACTACACTTTCATAAGCTCATATGGAGCGTATACCGATGGCTTCAATCCCCTCATCTTCTTCACGAGACGCACAGTCACAGGAGCAGCGGCCCAAGCCCGTGCTGCGACTGATCCCGCTCGACGACACCGTTGTGTTCCCGAGCATGGGCATCACGCTCACGGTCGACGTGGGCGAGGACGAGCGCGTGGTGCTCGTCCCGCGCCACGAGAACGAGTTCCTCGAGGTGGGCACTGTCGCCGAGGTGTCCGAGCAGCTGCGCCTACCGGGCGGCGGCCATGCCGTGGCGCTCTCCGGCGAGCACCGCGCCCTGATCGGCGCCGCCCAGACCGGCCCCGAAGGCGAGCTGCGCGTCGAGGTGGACGAGCACCCCGACGACGTGCCTGTGGACAAGCGCACGCGCGAGCTCGAGCGCGAATACCGCGCGACCGTCGAGGAGATCCTCGAGCTGCGCGGCGACGACGGCCGCGTGTCGTCGTTCGTCCGGGCGATCCGCGACATCGGCGCTCTGGCCGACACGTGCGCCTATGCACCCGAC
>DASUDH010000089.1:0-2613 GCA_036275675.1 Solirubrobacteraceae bacterium
GAGCTCCAGGCCATATGCGAGCAGGAGTTTCCCGCCTGCGACATCCTCCTGATGGCAGCTGCCGTCGCCGATTTCCGGCCGGTCGATCCGGCCCCCGACAAGATCAAGAAGCAGGGTCGCAGCCACCTCTCGATCGAGCTCGAGCCGACCCCCGACGTCATCTCCGAACTCGCCTCTCGCAGGCGCCCCGGGCAGACGCTGGTGGCGTTCGCCGCCGAGCACGGCCCGGACGCCGCCGCGCGCGCGCGCGACAAGCTCTCCGCGAAGGGCGTCGACGCGATCGTCGTCAACGACATCTCACGCGCCGACATCGGCTTCGAGTCCACCAGCAACGAGGTCACGATCTTCACAGGCGCCGAGCACGGCGCCGAGCACGTTCCGCGGGCGCCCAAGGCGAGCATCGCGAGCGCGATCCTCGACACGGTCGAGCGCTTGCGTGCAACATCTTGAATGCGTCGCTCACGGTTAGAGTAAGCGCATGGACAGCGTCTACGAGCTCTACAAGCGTGGATGCGAGCTGCTCGACCACGGCGACTGCCATGCGGCGATCGTGCCGCTCACGCGCGCGCGCGAGCTCGAGCCGGCCAAGACCTCGATCCGCGAGACGCTCGGACGGGCGCTGTTCCACGCGCAGCGCTACGAGCGCGCCGCCGCTGAGTTCCAGGCGGTCGCGGCCGCGGCTCCCACGAACGACTATGCCCTCTTCTGCCTGGGCCGCGCGATGCAGCTGCTCGGACGCCACCGCGAGGCGTGCCGGCCGCTGGCGGTCGCCTCATCGTTGCGCCCCGCGCGCGAGGACTATCGCCTCTACCGCGATCGCGCGCGCCGCGACGCAACGAGGTCGTGAGACTCTGAGGAGCCGCTCTCGACAGGCTGTTGCACGCCCCGCGGTCGGAGCCCCGATGCTATTCTCGGCCGACAGCTTTCGAGTCGTCGCATGGGCGGCGGCTGGCAGTACCGGAAGTGGGCGCACGCCCGCTTTTTTTACGCCTCGTGCGAGGGAAGAGAGTCATAGGTCGATGTCAGCACTGCAGTCCGAGATAGAGGAGCGCCTGGTCGCCGGCGAGCCTGACGTGGAGGTGCTGCTCGCCGAGCTTCTGTCGAACGGAACGCTGCGCGTGTTCATCGACCACCCCGACGGCGTCACGCTCGCGCTGTGCGAGCGCGTCACCGCGCTGCTCTCGGACCTGCGTGAGCGCTATACGCTCGAGGTCTCCTCGCCGGGCGCCGAACGCCCACTGACCAAGCCCAATCACTTTCGCCGCTTCGTCGGTCGCCGGGCCCGCGTGCGCACCCGGCACGCACGGCCGGCCGGACCCGCCGACTCCTCGGAGCAGAGGCTGGTCCGAAGCTTCACCGGAGAGCTCGTCGGAGTCACCGACAGCGAGATCACACTGGCCGCCGACGGGGGCGTCATCGCGATCCCCTACTCGGAGATCCGTCGTTCGAACCTCGTCGAGGAGTCATAGTGCGGACTCACAGGAGGAACCACTGATGTCACGCGAGATCCTGGAAGCCATGCATGCCCTGGCACGCGAGAAGGGCATCGAGCCCGAGAAGCTGATGATCGCGCTCGAGGACGCGCTGCTCTCCGCCTACAAGAAGCAGCCGGGATCGGCGAAGTACGCACGCGTAGAAATGGATCGCGACACGGCCGACTTCCGCGTCATCGAACTGATCATCCCCGAGCGCCTGGAGGCCCATCTGATTGTCGAGACGATCGACGAGGGCACCACCGTCGATCCGGAGACCGGCGAGTTGCGCGAACCGGAGGAGCCCGAAATCGACCCTGCCAAGTTCGAGCAGTACCGCGACCAGATCGACGAGCGCGACGTCACCCCGGAGGATTTCGGGCGGATCGCCGCGCAGACCGCCAAGCAGGTGATCCTGCAGCGCATCCGCGAGGCCGAGCGCGACATGATGTACGAGGAGTACCGCGACCGCGTCGGCGAGCTGATCACCGGGATCGTCCAGCAGTCCGACTCGCGCTACACGCTCGTCCAGCTACGCGAGCGCGTCGAGGCGCTGCTGCCCAAGTCAGAGCAGGTCGACGGCGAGCGCTACGACCATTCCCAGCGCATCAAGGCCGTCATCAAGGAGGTCTCACCCTCCACGAAGGGTCCCTCGATCATCGTCTCCCGCAGGGACCCCGAGCTGATCAAGAAGCTGTTCGAGCTCGAGGTTCCGGAGATCGCCGACGGGCTCGTCGAGATCCGCGGCGTCGCACGCGAGCCGGGCTACCGCTCGAAGATCGCGGTCGTCTCGCACGCCGACGGGGTCGACCCCGTCGGCGCGTGCGTCGGACCGCGCGGATCGCGGGTGCGCATGGTCGTATCCGAGCTGCGCGGGGAGAAGATCGACATCATCCCGTTCAACGACGAGCCGGCGCGCTTCGTGGCCAAGGCGCTGTCGCCCGCGCGCGTGCGCGAGGTGCTGGTCGACGACGCCGGCAAGCAGGCGACAGTGATCGTCCCCGACGACCAGCTCTCGCTCGCGATCGGCCGCGAGGGGCAGAACGCCCGCCTGGCCGCGCGGCTGACCGGCTGGCGGGTCGACATCCGCTCCGAGACCGAGTTCGCCGCCGAGGAGGCCGAGCACGGCTACGAGGAGGAG
>DASUDH010000090.1:0-10114 GCA_036275675.1 Solirubrobacteraceae bacterium
GGCGTGTCGCCGCCGACACAGCTCGTACTCTCTTGCGCGTGGCGCAGGTGTCCTCGCCCCAGCCAGGTCGTCCCTACCCGCCGCCGCCCGCGAGCGAGCCGTTCTGGCCGGCACAGGCCACGATCCTCGCGGCGATCGGGCTGCAGGTGTCGCTGCCGGAGCGGCTCACGGTGGGACCGTCGTGGCTGATCCCCGCGCTCGAGGGGGCGTTGCTGGTGGGCATGTTCCTGGCCACCCCCAGCCAGCTCGAGCACGAGCATCCGCGAAGGCGTCGCGTCGCGCTCGGCCTCACCGCACTCGT
Organism: Solirubrobacteraceae bacterium; assembly: GCA_036275675.1. Lineage (GTDB taxonomy): Bacteria > Actinomycetota > Thermoleophilia > Solirubrobacterales > Solirubrobacteraceae > Palsa-744. Next base: position 302 of record DASUDH010000090.1, read on the forward strand.
TAGCGCCGCCAACATCTACTCGCTCGGCGCGCTCACTCACTACTTGTTGCACAGCAAAATCTCCGGCGGCGAGGGTCGCCTGCTGATCGTCGCAGGCACGCTCATCTGGCTGACCAACTTCCTGATCTTCGCGCTCTGGTACTGGGAGATGGACCGGGGCGGCCCCGGCAAGCGCGCCGCCGGGCACGACGAGGCGCCCGACTTCCTGTTCCCGCAGATGACCGACGACCGCATCGAGCCGATCAGCTGGCGACCGCAGTTCATCGACTACCTGTACGTGTCGCTCACCAACGCCACCGCCTTCTCCCCGACCGACACGATGCCGCTCAGCCCCGCCGCGAAGAGCACGATGGGCGTGCAGGCGCTCGTCTCGCTCGTGACGATCGGGTTGATCGTCTCCCGCGCCGTGAACATCCTGGCTTAGAAAGGCGCTGAGCGGCGCGAGCGAGAGGCGGTCGGCTGCATGCGCGGTTCGAGCGCGAGCGCTTGGGCCAGGAGGTCATGGACCTCGCCGTTGGCGCCCAGGCTCAGCGCGCGCTCCAACGCTTGCAACGCGCCCTCGCGATCGAGCAGGCAAAGCCTCAAGCGGCCGAGGCGCTCCCACGCGCCCGTATCGGTCGGACCGCGCTCGGCGGCGCGCTGCGCCGCCTCCTCGGCCAGATCGACCGCCCCGATGTCCTCGTAGATGCGCGCCGCGAAGCGATGCGCCGCCGGACGATCTCCGTCCACGCGCGCCCAGTCGCGCGCCGAGCGTGCCGCCGCCTCTAGGTTGCCGGCCTGCCAGAACGCGAGCGTCATCAGTCGCAGCACCCCCACGTTCCTCGGTTCGGCGTCGCGTGCATACACGAGTCGCTGGGCCGCCAGCGCATAGTCGCCATCGGCCATCGCCCGCTGCGCCGCCGCCATGAAGCGCTCGGCGCGCTCCTCCGCCGGGTCGGGCTTGGAGAAGTCCACGAACTTCATGCTGCCCGCCGGCACCGTCCTCACGCCGTGGCTGAACTTGACACGCGCCCACTGCTGAACCTCCGCGTCATCCTCGCTGTCGCCGGTGAAGTAGATGCCTTCCACGGTCCCCACTCCCCACTCCGGATAGGAGGCGCAGCGCGCGTAGCGGTGCACCACCGAGTGGTCGGGCACCCTGCTCCCGAACGGGTCGTTGCGCGCGCGCTCGGCCGCCTGCTCGCGCGCGCGCTGCTCCGCTTCATAGGCGCGCCTGCCGGCCTCTTCGCGCGCCTTGCGCGCCGCCGCCGCGCTGGCCTTCACAGCATTGCGCGACACCCTCCCGCCCCTGGAGGTTTCCGCCAGACGCTCGAGCTGGTCGGCCGCCTCGTTGATCGCCTTTAGGTGGCGCTCGTGCTCGAACTGCCTGCCCGCCGGCGCGATGTCAGGGTGCCAGCGCTTGGCCATCCGCCGGCGCGCGAGCTGCACGTCGCGCTTGTCGAACGGCGACTCGATCTCCAGCAGGAGCATCTGCTGCTCTATGTCGAGAACAACCCCAGGCATGACCCTCATACGTTACCGGTCCTCTGGCCCCCTGTACCGGAGCGTCGACCTCATATCCTGCCTGCCAATGTCCTCCCAGCACATCTTTACGATGCACCGCCTGTCGAAGCTCCATCCGCCTGAGAAGACGGTGCTCAGCGACATCACGCTCGCCTTCTACCCGGGCGCCAAGATCGGCGTGCTCGGCTACAACGGCGCCGGCAAGTCGACGCTGCTGCGGATCATGGCCGGGCTCGACGAGGACTACCGCGGCGAGGCCGCGCTCGCGCCCGGCGCCACCGTCGGGATACTCGAGCAGGAGCCGCAGCTCGACGAGTCCAAGGACGTGAAGGGCAACGTCGAAGAGGCGGTTGCCCCCACGCGCGCGCTGCTCGACCGCTTCAACGAGCTGGCCGCCAACTACTCCGATGACACCGCCGAGGAGTTCGGCGAGATCCAGTCGAAGATCGACGCCGCCGACGCGTGGAACCTCGACACGCAACTCGAGTATGCGATGGACGCGCTGCGCCTACCCCCGTCCGACGCCGACGTCACCACCCTCTCCGGCGGCGAGCGTCGCCGCGTCGCGCTCTGTCGGCTGCTGCTCAGCGCCCCCGACCTGCTGCTGCTCGACGAGCCCACCAACCACCTCGACGCCGAGTCGGTCGCGTGGCTCGAGCGCCACCTCGCCGAGTACAGGGGCACGATCGTGGCGGTCACCCATGACCGCTACTTCCTCGACAACGTCGCCGGCTGGATCCTCGAGCTCGACCGCGGGCGCGGCATCCCCTACGAGGGCAACTACTCCAGCTGGCTCGTCCAGAAGCAGACGCGGCTCGCCCTTCAGGAGCGCGGCGAACGCAGCCGCCAGCGCACGATCGCCGCCGAGCTCGAGTGGGTGCGCACCAACCCCAAGGGCCGGCGCACCAAGTCAAAGGCACGCCTCGCCCGCTATGAGGAGCTGGTTGCCGAGGAGCGCAACGTGAAGCTCGACGAGGTCCAGATCCATATTCCCCCGGGGCCCCGCCTCGGCGAGAAGGTGCTGGTGGCGGACGGCTTGCGCAAGGGCTTCGGCGAGCGGCTGCTGGTCGAGGAGCTCTCCTTCGACCTGCCCAGGGCCGGGATCGTCGGCGTGATCGGCCCCAACGGCGCCGGCAAGACCACCCTCTTTCGCATGATCGTCGGCGAAGAGTCCCCTGACGCGGGCATGCTCGAGCTCGGAGACACCGTGCAGCTCGCCTATGTCGACCAGTCTCGCGATGCGCTCGATCCCGAGAAGACCGTGTGGGAGGAGATCTCCGACGGTCTCGACCACCTGCAGGTCGGCGATCGCGTGGTCAACTCGCGCCAATACACCGCCGGTTTCAACTTCAAGGGCTCAGACCAGCAGAAGCGCATCGCAAAGCTCTCAGGCGGCGAGCGCAACCGCGTGCACCTCGCCAAGCTGCTGCGCTCCGGCGGCAACCTGCTGCTGCTCGACGAGCCCACCAACGACCTCGACGTCGACACGCTCCGAGCGCTCGAGGAAGCGCTGCTCGCCTTCCCGGGCTGCGCCGTGGTGATCTCCCACGACCGCTGGTTCCTCGACCGCGTCGCCACCCACGTGCTCGCCTTCGAAGGCGACTCGCAGGTTGTGTGGTTCGAGGGCAACTTCGAGGCCTACGAGGAGCACCGCCGCGAACGCCTCGGCGCCGCCGCCGACAGGCCCCACCGGATCAGCTACAAGCGGCTCGTGCGCGGCTGAGTCGCCCGTTTCGCCTGAGCTCGTTCACCGGCGCTTCCTCTCTCGGCGGCTCAAGCCACGTACATCCGTCCGCGACACAACCGTACGCCACGGCCACCGATAAGCTTCCGCCCATGCCGTCCTCATCAAGGGCGATGCGTGCCCTGGGCCTCACGCTCCTGGCACTGGCGCTCGCCGCCGGCGCACTTCCCGCCATCGCACAGGCGAGTCCCCCGCCGGTGGGGATGCCCGTCCAGCTCGCGCCCCCCAACTCGTGCTACAGCACCATCGCCGCTGGGGGTTGCACGGCCTTCGGGGAAAGCCAGTCGATCTTCGGCGCCGAGCCGATCGCTGTCAGCGGCGACGGACTGAACGTCTATGCAGGTGGCGACAATGGCGGTGGGGTGGCCTTCTCGCGCGGTGCGGGCGGCGCGTTGGCAACCATCGGCTCGGCGGGCGGCTTTGCCGACACCAGGTTCGCCATCAGTGGGGCGGGTCTGTTCGCGAGCGTACGGGACACCGGCAGCAACTACGGCGAAGTCGCCGCACTGGCCCGCGGCGCCGGTGGGACGCTCTCGTTCGCGAACAGCATCGTCGACAACTGCAATGTGGCAATCGAACACAAACTCTGCACAAACGACAACGGCCTATTCGACGTGGAGGGCGTGGCGGTCTCCCCCGATGGAAGTCACGTCTACGCCGCCTCGCATTTCGGCGGCGCGGAAGGCACAGGAAAAACCGGGGGGGCACTGACCGTCTTCTCGCGCAACGCAGCAACGCAGGTCATCGCGCAAGCACAGTGCGTTCCATATGCGGCCACCGTATTGGGCCCTTGCAAAGAAAGCGGCAGCGCGGAAGGACTCCAGGGCGCCGAGGGCGTCGCGGTGAGCCCGGATGGGAAGTTCCTGTACGCGACCGGCTACTTCGCCGGCGCGGTCCTGGGCTTCAACATCGTCCAGTCGGGGGCAAACGTCGGCAAGATCGGCAGCCTCGTCAACTGCCTGTGGGGTGCTGCAACGAACTCCGAATGCACCCAGACGGCCGGCATGGGCCTCGGCAAGAGCATCGCGCTCAGCCCGGACGGTCACGACGTCTATGTCGCGATGTTCAACGGCGACATCACCGCTCTTCGTCGCGACCCGGTGTCGGGCGTGCTCTCGTTCAACCAGTGCTTCACCGAAGCCGGAGGCGGAGGATGCGCGGCGGACCCGGCATTGATCGTGGGCGCTCGGGATGTAGCGATGAGTCCCGACGGGCGCTACGTCTATCTGTCGGGGGGAAGCGGCACCAACGGTTATCTGCGCGCGTATGCCCGTAACGGACTCACCGGCCAGCTCGCCCCGCTCGGCTGCCTCACATACCTCGCCATCCCGGGTTGCTCGACGGCCGCGGGACTGGCAAACGCCGAGAAGCTCGCGATCTCGCCGGACGGTCACAACCTGTACCTCACCGCCTTTGAAGGCGGCGACAAAAACGGCGCGGTGGCGGCCTTCCGGATCCAGACCGCGCCGAGCTGTCAGGGCACGAACGTAGCTGTCGCCAGTGGTACGAATGTGAGCGTCCCGCTCACCTGCACCGACGAAAGCGGCGATCCAATCACCCGCACCATCGTAACTGCACCCGGCAAAGGGGCACTCGGCGCGATCGACCAGGCGGCGGGCGCCGTCACCTACACCCCCGGCGCCGGCTTCACCGGCGCCGACGGCTTTGCCTTCCAGGCAAGCGACGGGACCAACGTCTCGGCCACCGCAAACGTCTCGATCACAGTCACGCCCGCGCCGGCGCCGGTCGGTCCAAGCTCGCGCATCCTCGGGCTCCTTCGTCACATGCACGCCTCGAAGCTGAAGTCCTTCCACGGCACTGCCTCCGGGGGACGCCCGATTGCCCGTGTAGAAGTCGCGCTCGTGCGCCTCATCGGCCGAGCGCACGTGGCAGCTAGGGGCAAAGCGAAAGCAAGCTGTCTGCAACTGAACCGCAAAGGAGTGCTGGTAGCGCTCAAGATCAGCCACGGGCGCTGCACGCCAACTCGCTTCCTGCTCGCGCGAGGGACATCCAAATGGACCTTCCGACTGCTCCACCGCCTGCCCCGCGGCAACTACGCGCTCACCTCGCGCGCCACTGACACATCCGGCACATCAGAGCGGAGCTTCAGCGCCCGCCTGGGCAATAGCGCCTTCTTCTCGCTCGCGTAAAGACTGGCTCGACGGCGGCCGGCTCGCCATCCTCCTCGTGTGTGGGGAGGTCCCGGCTGTCCAGCCAGCCAGTCTGCCGGTATGCTCGCGGCTGGCATGGACACCGTCTTCGATCGAGACACCGCCGTCGCCCGGCTGCCCGACGCGCCTGACGACAAGTTTGGGAACGGGCACGCACGGCGGGGGTCGGGCCAACCCGACAATGCACGATTCGCCGCCACCATCGCGCCCGGCTGGCGCGCGGGACGCGGTCCCCACGGCGGCTACCTGGCCGCGATCCTGCTGCGCGCGCTCACCGCGGCTGTGGACGACCCCACGCGCACGCCGCGCTCGCTCACGATCCACTACGCCTCGGCGCCCGAGCCCGGGGCGGTGGAGATCCACACGACGGTCGAGCGCACCGGTCGCTCGCTGAGCACGCTCTCCGCGCGTATGGAACAGGGCGGCGTGGTAACCGCGCTCGCGCTCGCCGCCTTCTCGGTCCCGTGGGATGCGCCGAGCGCGAGTGAACTGCCGATGCCAGACCTTGCCTCGCCGGATCCCGAGCGACGCTCCACACGAAAGCTCTTCGACGGAGCGCCCGAGTTCACGCGCCAGCTGGTCATGCAGCCCCGAGTGGGCGCGGTCCCGTTCGCAGGCAGCGGCGCTCCGATGCAGATCGGCGGCTGGATCGGCTTCCCGGAGCCCCGCCCGGTCGACGCGCTCGCGCTCGCGCTGTTCTGCGACGCCTGGTTCCCGCCGTCGTTCATCGCCCTGAGCGAGCCGGCGATCAGCCCCACCGTGGACCTGACGATCCACTTCCGCCAACCCATCTCCGAGTCGGAGTGCGACCCGGCCGCACTGTGCCTCGGCGTCTTCGAGACGCGGCTGCTCCACGACGGCCTGTTCGAGGAGGACGGCGTCATCTGGGCCGCCGATGGCACGGTGCTCGCCCAGTCGCGCCAACTGGGGATCATCATGCCCACGGACAAGCCCGTGCTGCAGCCGGCCGGCCTCCGTAGCGACCAGGACGCCGACTGACATCAGCGAGAACGACCCATCCCCCAAAATCCAAGCAACCATCCGACCCCAAGACAGGAGCAACCAATGAGCGACTACACAGCGAAGCGCATCGGCGAGATGGAGGCCGCCTACGGCGGCGGCTTCGTCAAGGCCCGGGCGGAGCTCGGCGTCACATCGTTTGGCATGCAGGTGATCCAGCTGCCGCCGGACTACAGCGACTACCCCCTCCACGACCACGCGGAGAGCGGCCAGGAGGAGGTCTTCCTCGCGCTCACCGGCTCCGGCTGGATCGAGATCGACGACGAGCACGTCGACTTGGAGCCGGACCTGCTCGTACGGGTCGGTCCCGAGCCCAAGCGCAAGATCTTCTCCGGGCCCGAGGGCCTGCGCGTGCTCGCGCTCGGCGCCGCACCGGGCTCGGCCTATGAGATAAATCCTATGACCGAGCTGGAGGGCGCAAGCGCCTCATAGACGCAATGGCCGAGGCGCCGGCGCTGCTCCAGCGTGGCCCGGCGCCTCCGAGCCACGCCGTGGACCATAAGCTCGCTACGGCCCCGTGGACAAAGTCCACAGGATGTTGACCCGGTAGACCTCTTTCGTAAGCAACGTCTTGAGCGTGGTTGGAGTCGTGAGGGCGAGGCTGGTGGCGGAGAATCCGGTGGTCGTCCAGGTGTTCGCCCCGGCGCCGCCGGTCGCCGCCGAGGCGATCTTGACGGCGGCGGCGCTGTCGATCGCGCAGGTGGCTGCGCACTTCAGCGTGGGGGCGCTGCCTGTGCCGCCCGTAAAGCTGGCGCCAGTGCTGTTGAGCGTCAACGCTTTGGCTTCGAGTTTCTTGCCGGCGGCGACGTAACCGAGCGGGTCGGCACCACAGCCCGCGGCTTCGGGGCAGTATTGAGCGAAGACGGCGCTCTTACCCACCCCCGACTGCCCTATCGCTGTCACGTTCCAGCCTTTGCCTTCGCCGGTGGTGTCGGTAACCGAGAAGTTGACCATCGTCGCATGGGTGGTCTGCGACTGGGCGTTGAGAGCGACTGTCGGCAGGGCGGGGAGCGCCGGAGCAGTCCCGAACGTCAGCGATCCGACGCCCCATGCCGGCACCGGCAGGTCCAGCGCGAGAGCGATCAGAGCGATCGCACATGCCAGCAGCGGGCGGGTCATGCTCATACCCTTACACCGGCCTGCGCTCCCCATCGTGGCGGCTGCGCCGTTCGGTCGTCGTCGTCATAGTCGTCATCGCGCTCATGGATTGCGTGCCGGTCGTTCGCGACGACGACGCAGCAGCAGCAGCAGCAGAATCGTGGTGAAAAGACCGTAGAGGATCGCGCCCGCCGCGAGCGCGATCTTCCACCATGCGGTCCCATTCTGCGTCGCGGGCGGTCCGCCGTACTGCTGCTGAACGACCGCCTCGCGATGGCCGAAGGACACGGTGGTGTTCAGCCGCGCTATGCCACCGGGGTAGCGCATCCAGGCCGAGATCGCATAGCGCGTCCCCTCGGTTGGCGTCTCGCCGAACGCGGGGACGGGGTAAGCGATATTGCTCGCGGTAACGAACGTTCCCGTTTCGATCGGACGCGAGAGCACGGTGTGCCCGGCGCGCGTGACGCGCACCCAGCCGTGCACCCCCTGGAGGATCGCGTTGCCGCTGTTGCGCGCCGCGAGCAGGAACGTCAAGCCGGAGGGCTCGCGTGCCAGGCTGGCCCCCGTGAACTCGATCGCCGGGTGACGCGCTCCCGGCAGCGACACCTCGACGCCGATCGCGTAGCGATCCACGCTCGCGATCGACACACGCCCCCGCGCGGTGTGCTGGGGCCGCTGGTCCAGTGCTTCGATGCTGACACCCGAGAGATAGTCGCCCGGCTGTGCGGTGCCGGGCACGGTAATCGAGATCGGCACGAGCGCCCTCCCGCCGGGCGCCAGCGTCACATTCGCACTGCCCACTCGCAGCCAGCGCGTCGAGCCATGCGCGGGCGAGCCCGCAGGCGCGTATGCCGAGCCGAGCGTGTCGAGCGTCTGCCCATCAACGGGCGCGAGCGCCACGCGCAACGTCTTGCCGGTCGGATTGCGGAGCTCAATCGTGCCCGCCCTCCCGCTTTGACCGGGTGGGATTCGGAGCTTGAAATAGTCGCGAGCCGGGCCCGCTGCCGAGATGGGAGTCACGAGCAGGCCCGACGGAGCGGTGGCGAGAGCGGGCGACGTACAACACAACATCCACCATCCCAGAGTGAGCGCGATCAGCGCCCACGCTCTGCGTCGAGAGCATGCGGGCCTGCCGGCGGGCGCCGCGAGCAAACTTGTCATGCCGGGCGATTCGGCGTGCCGCGCTCAGCTCCTGCTTCCTCGCCGCCACGCCCCAGCGCAACCGCGCCCCAGCAGCCTCAGCGCCACCCATTACAGGCAGACTCACGGCCCCGTGCTGAGCGTCCAGAGCAGGTTGACGCGATAGACCTCGGTGTTCGCGAGCGCCTTCAACGTCGAAGGGGTCGCCAGCGAGAGGCTGGCGGCACCCCAGCTACCGGTGAGCCACGTGCCCATTCCGGCGTTCACGGCGCCCGAGGCGATCTTCACCGCGCTCGCGCTGTCCACGTTGCAGGAGCTGCCGCATTGAAGTGTCGGCGCCGTGCCGGTCGAGCCGTTCTGCCCGGTGAAGCTCGCGCCGGTGCTGCCGAGCGTCAGCGAGTTGGCCGGGAGGGTCGCGCCGCTGCCGACGTAGCCTTCCGTGTCGCTTCCACACGTCGCTTTGGGGCAATACTGGGCGAACACCGCGCTCTTGCCGCTCCCCGACTGGCCGGCGACGGTGACGTTCCAGCCGGAGCCGCTGCCGGTCGCGTCGGCCACGCCGAAGTTGGTCATCGCGGTGGTCGTCGTCTGAGCCGAGCCGTTGAGCGTTATCGCGCTGAGCGTGGGCATGGCGGGCACCGTCGAGAACGACAGCGTCCCGGCGGTCACCGAGAACTGCGTTTTGTCTTCCTGGGTGGCAGCGAGCGCCGCTGCCGGCAGGAGTCCTGCGAGGGCAAACGCACACACAAGTACGTGGGCAATACGCAACCTGGCGCTCTGCTTACCGACGAATGACATCTCAGACTCCTAGTGATTTTTCCGGCAAACCGACCCGAGCAGGGTCTTTTTGGAGTGCCACGATGCACCCCTAATCGGCGCCTGTCACGAGCGCCTGACCGTCGCAAGCCATCGTGCAGGCGCAATCCAGCTATGCCCGTCGAGCGTCAGCGCGCGAACGAGATGTCGGCGTCGAGCCGCAGCGCAGCCGCCGCTATCAGCGCCGCGGCTGCGTGCACGTCGTCGAGCTGCACGAGCTCTACCGGTGAGTGCATGTAGCGCAGCGGAATCGACACGAGCGCAGTGGGCACCCCACCGCGACTGAGATGCACCGCGTCGGCGTCGGTCCCCGTGTTGCGC
>DASUDH010000091.1:0-6118 GCA_036275675.1 Solirubrobacteraceae bacterium
CGAACAACAGCACGAACAGGGCTGCTAGCGCCATCGAGATGCCGAAGAAGACGCTCCCGGATAGGTAGCTCACCTGCGATCCCACCCACAGGCACGCGAGCGGGATCGGTCCCCAGCAGAGCACGCTCCCCAGGAGGATGCTGGCGAACAGCATGCCCGCCAGCAGGCGATCCATCTTCTGTCTGGAAGCGCTTCCGCGCTTGGGCAGGGCACGGAAGCGAATCGGAGCTGTGCCGGGTCTGCGGCCGACGAAGAGGCCGCCGTTGTCGCTGGGATCGGAGCGCATCTGCTCAACGTATGTTCGCAGCTAGGCGAGCGCTTGTCCGAGTGTCTCCGTGCAGCTCGCAAGAAGCGTATGGTGCACTAGCTCGCGTACAGCGAGTTGAGGACGTCCGCGTACTTCTCCGCAACAACGTTGCGCTTGACCTTCAGAGTGGGTGTCAGCTCACCCGTCTCCTGGGAGAGGTCATGGGAGAGGATCGCGAACTTCTTGACCTGCTCGACCGGCGCGTAACGGCTGTTGGCGCGGTCGACCTCTTTGCTGATCATCTCGCGGATCGCGGGCTCGTCGCAGAGCTTGGCGGCGTTCTCGGGAAGACCGTGCTCGCGGGCGTAACCCGCGATCTCCTCTTCGTCGAGCGTGACCAGCACGACCGGGTAGGGGCGTTGATCGCCGTGCATCACGGCCTGGGAGATCCAACGGCACTGCTTGAGGTCGTTCTCTAGATTGGCGGGGGTGATGTTCTTGCCCCCGGCGGTGATGATGATGTCCTTCTTGCGCCCGGTGATCGAAAGGAAGCCGTCCTCGTCGATCGAGCCGAGGTCGCCTGTGTGCAACCACCCATGCTCGATCGAGCCAAAGCTCGCGTCGGCGTTGTTGTGATAGCCCTTGAATATGTTCGGGCCCTTGATCAGGACCTCCCCGTCCTCGGCGATCTTCAGCTCCACACCAGGCAGCGGCTTGCCTACCGTCCCGAACTTGTGCTCCTCGATCGTGCACACGGTGGCGGCGGTTGCGGTCTCGGTCATCCCGTAACCCTCCAGCACGGGCACGCCTGCGGCCCAGAAGAATTCGAGGATCTCAGAAGCGATCGGCGCGGCGCCGGTGGTGGCGTGACGCACCCTCCCGCCGAAGATCGCCCGTACGTTCTTGAACAGCTGCTCGTCGGCCTCTTCGAACGGCCTCAACAGCTCCTCGGGGACCTCTTCGCCCTTGGCTTCCAGCTCGCGTACCTTCACGCCGAGCTTGATGGCTTGGCGCGCCTTCTCCTGCTCCTCGGGCGGCTGGGCTTCGAGTGCGGCGTTGGCGAGCGTGTAGATCTTCTCGAACACACGCGGCACGGAGGGAAGGTAGGTCGGTTTGACCTCCATCAACTCGCCGATGATCTGCTTCGTGTCGCCGCCGTAGTAGGCGAGTGTGCTGCCAAGGTCGAACGCGGCTAGCTGTACGAGCAGCGCGAACGCATGGGCCAGCGGCAGGTACAGATATACGACCTCGTCTTCGTCGATCTGCCCGACCTCGCGGATCATGTCGACGATCGTGCGGTAGTTGCCGTGGCTGAGCACGCACCCCTTCGGCGGGCCGGTGGTGCCGGAGGTGTAGATGAACGTGAACGGGTCCTCTGGGCGTACCGCTTCTCGTCGTGCCTGAAGCTCGGCAGATGTCCGAGTGCGTCCACGTTCGCGCACCTCCGCGAGCGTAATGGCCTGCAGCGCCGGCTCGCCGGCCGGAGGGTCGATCACCATGACGGTGCGCAGATTGGGAACTCTCTCGCGGATCTCGGCGATCTTCGCGAGCTGGGCGTTATCCTCGCAGACGATCGCGGTTGCGCCCGAGTCGGAGATGACCCACAGGCACTCCTCGGGTGAGTTGGTTTGGTAGATCGGCACCACCACGGCGCCGGCGGAGGTCGTGGCCATGTCCGCATAGGACCACTCCGGGCGGGTGTTGGCGAGGATGCACACGCGCTCGCCCGGCTCGATCCCAAGGTCGATCAGCCCGAGGGCGATCTCCTCTACGACGTCCGCCAGTTGCTTGTAGGTCACGTCCTGCCAGGAGCCGTCCTGCTTGTAGCGGATGGCGATGTGCTCGGGGCGCTCGGCGGCCGAGCGCGAGATCAGATCGGCGATCGTGTGTGAGCCGGTGGTCGACTCTGTGGCGCTGGCATCCATGAACGACTCTCCTCCTCGCTGAGCCCGATTAGACTCTTCGGGATCTTAGGGCCTTTGGGTTCGGAGAGTCTCGGAGAGCAGGCTATGGAGTCGTCTCAGGCGCCGCGCCGTCGGGCGGCTTGAACTCGGGAGGGATCGGCTCGCCGGACCGAGTCAGGTCTTGGCGTGCGCGGTGCGCTGCTTCTGTGGTCCCTGGCGAACGCTCGCCATGAACAGGCTCTTGTCGATGCGGCCCTTGAAGATCGGGACACCGTTTTCGAGGCACTTCGAGAGCACTTCTCTACGCCCCAAACCGGCTTCGCGAGCAAGCTCGGTGGGGGTCAGGTGGTTGGCCATCGGGAGATCCTCCTGTCGATTGGTCCGCCTGTGCCTACATATATCGTCGCGGCCGGACGCGATCAACTGGAGATTTCCGCAACCTGCGAAGATTATGCCCGGCTATATGGGGTTGGACACGTCAATAAAGACGTGCTCCACGCCGAAGCGCTCGCTCAGATGCACGCCGAGACGCCTGACGCCGAACGTCTCGGTGGCGTAGTGGCCGGCAGCAATGAAATGGATGTGGGCCTCGCGAGCCTGGGCCATCACCCGCTCGGTGGGCTCGCCCGTGATGAACGCGTCGGCGCCCGCTGCCACCGCTTCCGCCAGGTAGTCAGCGCCCGCGCCGGAGACGATCGCCACGCTGCGTATGCGCTCGGGGCCGGCGTCGAAGACGAGTGGATCGCGCGCGGTCAGCTCGGCGACGCGTTCGAACAGGGCCTTCGCCGTGAGTCCCTCTCCGGGGAACCCCGCGATGAACCCAATCGGCTCACCCTCGTGGAGGGCGAACGGCCGCAACGCGTCGGCTCCGAGAGCGTGTGCGATCGACGCGTTGTTGCCGAGGTCCGGGTGGGCGTCGAGCGGAAGATGATAGGCGGCGAGGCTCATGTCGGTGTCGAACAGCAGCTTCAAACGGCGCTTGAAGGCGGCGTCGATCGGTTGGGGGCCCGAGCCCCAGAGGATGCCGTGGTGGACGATGAGCAAGTCGGCCTGCTCGGTTGCGGCCCGCTCGAACAGCTCGGCGCTTGCAGAGACGCCTGTCGCGATCTTCGCGACATCAGCGCGCCCGGGGACCTGCAGGCCGTTGGGACAGTAGTCGCGGAACCGTCTCGGCTCGAGCAACCGCTCGAGCTCAGCGATCAACTCTGCCAGGAGAGCGGGCACTGGGCGAGGTTAGCGGTGTGGGATACTTCAGGACGCGTCGGGGCGTGGCGCAGCCTGGTAGCGCGCACCGTTCGGGTCGGTGAGGTCGACGGTTCAAATCCGTCCGCCCCGATGGACTAATTTTCCGCGAACAGAAGCGAACAGGGCGGGCGTAGCAGCGAATAGAAGCGAAGCCTCGCGAAACCGCGGATACCAGACCGCGATCGGGTGCAGCGCGGCTTCAATCGCCCTCGGCCGGGGAGTTGTAGTGCTGTCGTAGCCATGCCTCGACCGCCGAGACGCGGTAGCGGTTGATCCCGCCAAATGCGCATATATGGAAGGCCACGAGGCTGCCGGAGCTCGATCCAGCCGCCCGAGACAGCAGATGGGCGGCAAGTTGCTGCTTGGTCAGCCAAGGCTCGGGCGGTTGGCGCTCGGGGACGTTCGGTGAGTCGAGCGAACTCATGCGCGGCGGATCACAACGCTCTCCAGAGGGAAGCGTTGTGTGCTCTCAGCGCGGCGCCGGCTCCAGACGGTCGGTATCGGTTCGTGGCACTTCCCGCAGCTCGGCGCATCTCTGCTGTCGATCAGACTAGATCACGGTCGCAATCTCAAGGGCCTGATAGGTGCCGTCCTTCTCTTGTGGTACCTATCAGCAGCTTCGGGTCTTGGCGCGAAGTGCTTTCTGGTCATGTCTAAGGGACCGGCTCGCCCGAGCACGTTCCGTCCCGTCGTGTGGCTAGGGTACAAACATACGTTCGATCTCTTGAAGGGGGCCTAGCATCCATGCGCGTCATGTCCGTATCCAGCACCTCGGTGCAACCAGGGGCGCTGCAGGCTGGACATCTGCCCCGCTGCGAGGCTGCGCCGAGCACGGGCGCCGAGCGGATTGGCAAGCGGGAAGGTGGGGCCGCTCGCCTGGCGCCAGCCGGGGGTTCTTATGGGCTCGAGCGGCGATTCGATCCGGGCTTCGTCGCCACGCTGGCGTTGCGGGAGAAGCAGGTGCAGCAGAGCTACCGGCCGGTCATCGGGATTCACAAGTGGTTCGCGCGGCGGCCAGGCAGTGTGTTTCGGAGCTTGCTACTCGCAGAGTTTGTGAATGCGCCGTTGAGCGAGTCCTACTGGCAGAGCAACGACGTCGCTGCGAGGATCGCCGACCCATTCATGGGAGGCGGGACGACGGTATTCGAGGCGCTACGGCTCGGACTCGGCGTGGTCGGCTGTGACGTCAATCCGATGTCCCACTGGTTGGTCCGACAGGCTGTCGAGCCGCTGGATCTCGCGGAGTTGCGTGCGCACGGCGCGGAGGTCATAGCGCGGACCGCAGGTGAGATTGGTGGCCTCTACCTGACCACTTGCACGACATGCGGCCGCAATGCGCCCGTCAAGTACTTCCTGTGGGCGAAGAGCTGCCTTTGTCCCGCATGCGGGGAGCACGTTGCTCTTCATCCCGGCTACCTCGTCGCGGAAGCAAAGCGGCATCCACGCAACGTCTATCACTGTCCCACTTGTGAGACGCTTAGCGAACTTCACCCTGGCAGCGAGCCAGAATGCTCACGCTGCTCGCGGCCGCTCGGCGAGGGCAACGTCCGACGCGGCAGGGCGGAGTGTTTGACCTGCTCTACCGTCTTCGTCTTCTCCAAGCATCTCGCGGTGCCGCCGGCCCACCGCTTGTTTGCGATTGAGTACCGCTGCCCGGAATGCTATCCAAAGTTCCCGGGCCGCCAGTTCAAGGCACCGGACGCCGCCGACCGGGAGTGCTATGCAAATGCCGAGGCGCGCTTTGCCGAGATTGGCGATCGGCTGCGAATACCGGCCGAGGCGATTCCGGCGGGTGAGGAGACGAGCAGGTTGCACCGGTGGGGTTATCACAGGTATCGCGAGATGTTCAATGAGCGGCAGCTCCTCGGTCTAGGTGTACTACTTGAGCGGATCGCGGGCGTCGAGAACCGACGGGTGCGGCATGCGCTCGCGACCGTCTTCAGCGATTTCCTGCGCTACCAGAATCTGCTGAGTCGTTACGACACCTATGCCTTGAAGTGTCAGGACATCTTCAGCGTTCATGGGTTCCCTGTGGGGCTCATCACCTGCGAGAACAATCTGCTCGGTATTCCCCGGGTTGGATCGGGATCGTTCATCCACTTCCTTGAGAAGTTCGCACGTGCCAAGAGCTATGCGCAGAAGCCGTTCGAGAAGCGCAGCAAGAAGGCCGGGAAGACTGTCGTGCACATGTTTGGTGAGCGGATCGAGGCACCTTTGCTTGATCACGAGCCCGGCGAGGCTGAGCGGGCGGCGTGGCTGACCTGTGCGCCCGCGCAGGAGCTTGAGCTTGCGCCAGAAAGCCTGGACGGTGTCTTTACCGACCCGCCCTATTTCGACAACGTCCAGTACGCCGAGCTGATGGACTTCTGCTTCGTGTGGTTGCGGCAACTGCTGCGCAAGGATGCGCGGGAGTTCGTGCGTACGAGCACCAGCACCGCGCACGAACTGACCGGCAACGACACGCTTGGGCGGGATCTAGAGAGCTTCACGGCCGGTCTGAGCGAAGTGTTCGTCAATATGGCGAGAGCGCTGAAGCGGGAGGCGCCGCTAGTCTTTACCTATCATCACAACAAATCGACCGCCTATGCGCCGATCGTCGTCGCGCTACTCGATGCCGGGTTCACCTGCACCGCGGTGCTGCCGGCGCCAGCGGAGATGAGTGCCTCGTTGCACATCGCTGGTACGAAGTCTTCAATCCTCGACTCCGTCTTCGTATGCCGAG
>DASUDH010000092.1:0-3892 GCA_036275675.1 Solirubrobacteraceae bacterium
GTGCTCTCGACCGCCCCCTCCACATCCGGGGAGTGGTTGAAGCCGAAGCGTTCCGCTGTCCCCACCAGGCGATCGGCTCCCACCTTCACCCCGAGCGGGGCGAACACCGAGTTGCACGACACCGCGAACGCGAGCGCCAAGCTGCCTCCGCACGACTCGCCGTTGGCGTTTTCGAGCTTCACCCCGTCGAGGGTCGTCGATGTGGCATACGGAAACACGGAGCTCTCGCGTGCCGCTTTGGCTTCCAGCGCCGCCGTCAGGGTGACCATCTTGAACGTCGATCCCGGCGGCTGCAGGTCGTCGATGCCGATGCCCGCCACCGCCAGTATCTGGCCACTATTGGGGTCCATCGCGACGATCCCGCCGAGCTGTCCACCGAGCGCTGTGGCCGCCACCCGTTGGAGCGTGGGGGAGATGGTGGTGTGCACCGGCACGCTCGGTTTCGCGAGCGCGCGTGCGAGCACGCGCGTGCCGCCCAGCAACTCCCCGCCGGGTGTTCCCCTCAGGCGGTCGTCGAGCGTCCGCTCGAGCCCACTCGTACCGACGATCGCGTCGGGGGACACACCCTCGGCTTCCAGTTCGGCGAGCCGCGAGGCCGGGATCGGGCCGACCTCGCCGACGACCGCGTCGGCGCTTGCGCCGAGCGGCGAGTTGCGCACTCCGGCGCCGCTCGCCGGACCGTCCGCCAGGATCGACCCGTCGCGCGCGAGCAGCGCCGCGCGCGACGGCAGCGCGGTGCGTCTGGTCAGCGACTCGCCCGTCCTCAGTCCCGGGAACACGAGCGCGTGCCTCCAGATCACGCGCGACCCTTCTGGGCCACCGCCCACCCTCATGCGCAGGCTCTCCTCAATGGTCCCGAACAGCCGCGTTCTCACGCGCACGGGCACCACGATCGCCCCGTGGCCGTCGCCGCGGGCGCTGCCGACCACCTTCATGCTCGTCGCCGTCGCCGTCCGCGCGGCGGCCTGATAAGCGGCGGCGAATGCGCTCGCCGAGATCCTCCGCCGAGACGCGTCGTCGATGTCGTTGTACATAGTCGCGTAGTCGCTGTGCGCCCAAGCTCTAGCGAACTGCTCGGCGATGCTCCGCTGCGGCGAGCTGTGGTGAGCGGAGCCGACGATCGCCCCGATGGCGAAGGCGGTCGCCGCGAGCGCGATCACGGGCCTTGCCCGCTGGGCACGCCTGCGACGCTCACTGGCGGTGTTCACGGCCTGGGACGGTAGAACATGAGCGGTGACGCGGCTCGACTGGATCATCGTCGTATTCGCCGTCCTGCTCGCGATCTTCGGGTTCCGGCGCGGCTTCATCGTCGCTGTGCTCTCCTCCGGAGGGTTTGCCATTGGTTCATTCATCGGAACAAGGCTGGGTCCTCTACTGCTGTCGCAGGGATCGGCTTCCGCGTACGCGCCCGCCTTCGGCCTGATCGGCGCCCTGCTCGCCGGTGCGATCCTCGCGACCGGCTTCGAGGGCGTCGGCCTTAGGCTTCGTCGCATCCTTGTCCTGCCGGGGCTAGGTCTGCTCGACGGCGCTCTCGGCGCCCTGCTCAGCGCCGCTCTCGGGCTGGCGATCGCCTGGATCCTCGCGGCGGTCGTCCTGCAAACCGCGCCCACAGCCCAGTTGCGCGGTGACATCCAGCGTTCGGTGATCTTGCGCGAGCTCAACCAGCTGCTGCCGCCTACCGGACCGATCCTGAACGTGCTCGCGAGCCTCGACCCGCTGCCGCAGGTCTCCGGACCGTTGCCAGACGTCGGCCTTCCGCCCGCTTCTGTCGTGCGCGATCCGGGGGTGCGCGCGGCCTCGCGCAGCGTGGTGCGCGTGCTCGGCACTGCATGCGGCTTGGCGATCGAGGGCTCGGGATGGGTCGCCGAGCCGGGTGTGGTGGTCACCAACGCGCATGTGGTCGCGGGCGAGCACGACACCACCGTCGAGGTCGATGGCCACGAGCCGGCGCTCAGCGCCTATGCGATCGCGTTCGACCCGACCGACGACATCGCCGTGCTGCGCGTTCCCGGCCTCAGCCTCCCGTCCCTGACGCTCGCGCGCGGTTCGGCGCCCGGTCGCGCGGGCGCGATCATCGGCTATCCCGAGAACGGGCCACTCGACGCTCGCCCAGGGCGCATCGGGACGACACGGCGAATCGTCACCGAGGATGTCTACGGTCGCGGGCCGGTCTCGCGCTTGCTCACACCGCTTCGCGGGCTCATCCGTCCAGGCAACTCCGGCGGGCCGCTCGTCGATGACGCAGGGCGCGTGCTCACGACCGTGTTCGCCAGCACCACAAGCGGAGGGCCCGCGGGTGGCTACGGGATGGCGAACGCCACGGTTGCCCACGTGCTCGCGGGCGCGGGGCCGATGGTGGGCACAGGTGAATGCAGCGCGGGATGAGCACCCGTGGAGGAGGCCGGCGTGTGCGCTGGTCGAGCCCATCGATCGATGCCCTCGGCGAGAGTGGGGTCGTAGAGGCGACCGGCCAGCTTTGCGTCAGGCGGTGGACGGGCGGGTCTTCGCGCGCGGCCGAGCCGCCTTCTTGGCCGCGGTGGGCTTGGTCCGCTCGGAGTCTGCGACGCGTGTGGCGCTACTGCGCTTCTGTGCGGCAACCTGCCTACTGTCCACCGGTGTCTCGAGCAGTGGCTCGGCTGCCGCCAGCCGGCGCACGAGCTGTGTTCGCACCCGCTCCAGCTCCTCGACGCTCAAGAGGCGAGGTCCGGCGTGTCTCGTCGGTATGGAGGGCGCCGGGATCAGACCCGGATGGCGGGCCTGGAACTCCGAGAGCGTCTGCTCAAGGGCCGCGATCTGAGCGCGCAGCTCCCCGCGCCTCTCGGCGGCCTCGGTCACGGTGGGCGCAACCGCGTCGGCGGGCGGCTCGGCGGTCACGTAGAGAGCGGCGGCCACCTCGCGCGGATCGACACCCGTCCTGCGCGCCTGGCGCGCCGCGTCGGCGGCGATCTGACCGACGGCTGATGGCTCGTGGGTGACGCTTGCCACGAACGTGCCGGTGCCCTGCCTGCTGTCGATCAGTCCCTCCTGCTCCAGGCGCTGATAGACGGCGCGGGCCGTGTTGGCGTTGATCCCAAGCATCTCGGCGAGCTCCCGCAAGCCCGGCAGGCGCCGTCCGGGGGCGAGCCTGCCGTCGCTGATCCTCGCCCGCAATGCCCACGCGAGCTGCACCCCGATCGGGATCTCCCCGGCGCGGTCGATCGCGAGGTCTTCGAGGTCGAGCTGCCCCGATGCAGCCGAGGCTAGAGGGGGCGCTTCTGACGGGTGCGCTTCGCGATGGTTGTGTCTTACCACGTGCTCCACATTAGTCGCTCGCGGCCCAGAAACATAAAGTATTAGTGGACTAGTACACTAGTTCTATGGATGGGTTGGAGCATGGGGAGCTCGGCGGGGCGGCGGCGACTGCAAGGTCTGGAGGGGAGCTCGTCAAGCGGGCGCTCCTTCCGGCGCGGAACCTGCTGGAGGAAGTCGGCGACATGATGATTCTCACCGGCAAGACGGTCTCTGCTGTGGTGAGGCCGCCCTACCCATACGGGGGCGAGTTCGTGTGGCAGTTCTTGTTCGCCCTGCGGGTCTGCTGGTTGCCGCTGCTGGTATCCACATTCGCGATCTCCTACGGCGCTCCGGGCTTGCAGGCGGCGAACTTCCTCACCGTGCTGGGCTCGCTCGACCGCCTCGGCGGCTTCTTCTGTCTTATCGTTGTACGCGAAATCGGCCCGCTCATCACGGCGATCATGCTCGCGGGGGCAGCCGGCACCGCGATCACCGCCGACCTGGGGGCGCGCAAGATCCGCGAGGAGCTCGACGCGCTGCAGGTCTTGGGCGTCGACCCCGTCAAGAACCTGGTGGTGCCGCGCTTCCTCGCGCTGATGCTCGTCACCGGCCTGTTCAACAT
>DASUDH010000093.1:0-6356 GCA_036275675.1 Solirubrobacteraceae bacterium
AGCCCTCCTGACCGAGGCCTTGGAAGGCGTAGGGAGACGTGCGCGGCTTGTAGGCGCCCCCACGCAGCATCGCGACGCCCGCCTCCTTGACGATGTCGGCCGTGACGAGCGTCTGCTCGCGCGATTCGACCGTGCACGGTCCGGCGATCAGGGCGAAGTGCTCGCCGCCGATCTTGCGCCCTTCGACGTCGATCACAGTGCGCTCGCCGTGGCGGATCTGCGCGGAGGCGAGCTTGTAGGGCTTGAGGATCGGCATCACGCGATCGACGCCCGGCTGGCCCTCCAGACCCAGGCTTTCGATGTTCACGTCCTGCTCGACGTCGCCGATCGCGCCGATCACCGTCAGGCGGGCGCCCTTGATCGGGTGGGCGAGCGCGCCGGCGCTCTCGATCTTCTCGATGATCGAGGAGATCTCCTCCTCGGTGGCGGTCTCCTTCATGACGATCATCATCGGTTCAATCCTTTCAAGTACGGGTTGGTTTGGGTCTTACGTGCTGCTCCCGTGAGGATCGCGCCCCGTGGGCGCGTCGCGATGGGCGTGTGGGCCCGATCAACGGCGCTCGGTCCGGCGAGGACCCGTGCGGCCAGGGTGGCCTCCGCTCACGGACGGAGGCACGGCCGGAGCGCCTAGCTAAATCGCCAGGCGCAGCACGACGACCGATACGACACGCGGAGTACGGCTGCGGATGTCGAGCTGGTCGTCTGCATGATCGTCCACTTGGTTTGTAGCAGACGTCAGAGCACTTCGGCAAGCGCATCCAGAAAGAGTGCGTTCTCCTCGGCGGTGCCGTAGGTGACGCGCAGCGCACCCGGCTTGCCGAGCGCGCCGCCGCCGCGCACGAGCACCCCGCGCTCGGCCAGGCCGCGCATGACGTCCGCCTCGCGGGCCGCCGCCTGCTCGGGAGCGCCCTCGCCGAGGCCGAACCAGCAGAAGTTCGCCTGCGATTCGGCCGGCTCGATGCCCAGGGCGCGCAGACGCTCGTCCACCGAGATACGCTCGGCGATCGTGTGCGTCACGCGGTCGGTTACGGCATCCTGATGGGCCAGGGCCTCCACGGCCGCGGCCTGGGCGACCGCGTTGCAGAAGAACGGTTGGCGAACCTGGTCGACCGCACGCGGCAGGTCCTCCGAGCCGCATAGCGCGAAGCCCGCGCGCAGCCCGCAGAGCCCGTACACCTTGGAGAAGGTGCGCAGCAGCACCAGGTTTGGATGACGCGCGAGCAGGTCGATCGAGGCGTCGGGATCGTCGAGCAGGTTGAACTCGCAGTAGGCCTCGTCCACGATCACGCACACGTGGCGCGGGACCTCGGCCACGAAGTCGGCGATGCTTGCGAGCGCAAGCGCGGTGCTCGTCGGGTTGTTCGGGTTGCACACGACCACGATGCGCGTGGCGGCGGTGATCTCGCGCAGCATCTCCTGCAGATCGTGACGCTCGCACGCGTCGAGCGGGACGGTGACCGCGCGCGCTCCGGACGCCGCGCTCAGGTGCGGGTAGACCGAGAAGGAGGGCCACGCGTACACGAGCTCTGCGCCGGGCTCGAGCAGCGCCTCTCCCGCCGCGAGCAGGATGTCGCACGAACCGTTGCCGATCGCGATCCGCGCGGCCGGCACGCCGTAGCGATCCGACAAGCGCTCGCGCAGCAGCGAGTTGGTCGGGTCCGGGTAGCGGTTGAGCGTCGGCAGCGCGGCCTCGATCGCGCCGATCACCGCGGGCGACGGCGGCCACGGCGACTCGTTGGAGGCGAGCCGCACCCTCGGCGCGCGCTGCGCGTAGCCCCCGGCCGCCGGATAGGAGGGGATGCGCGCTATGCGCGCTGAGAACTCGAGGGCCACGCAGCCATTGTGGCGGAAGCGTGCCACGCAGGCGACTCAGCCCGTCAGCGGCGCGACGCTCGGCGCTTGGCCGTCTTGCCCGCGCTCGTGAGCGTGAGCGTGCGAGCGATCTGCCACGAGCCGCCTTCCTGGCCGACGACGGTCACGGTCAGCTGGGAGGACAGCGTGTGGCTCTTGGCCAGGAGCTTGCGCCCGCCGGCGTTGAGCGTAAGCGTGAGCGCCCCCGTGCCTTTCGCCGCGATGGTCGTCGTGAGCGCCCCGATCAGAACGCGCTTGAGCGTGCGCCGCTGGCGCCCGGTGGTACGGACGGTGGCATACAGCTTGAACGCGATCGAGCAGGCAGGTGGGCATTCGGCGTGGCCGAGCGCGATCGCGCCGAGACCCGAGAGCTTGGCGCCGTTACGCGGCAGGCCGACGAATCCTGCCAGCTGGTTCGCGGCGAAAGCCAGCGGCGCCGGTGGAGGCGGTGCAGGCGCGGTCACTGTCGTCGTGACCGTCGTGGTCTGGCCTCCGCCGGAGCGGGGCGCCTCGATCGTGACCGTTTGCGACGCGCTCGCCGATGCACCGCTGTCGTTGGTGACCGTCAGATGCACGGTGAATTTACCGGTGGATTCATACGTGTGTGTAACCTGCGCACCGTCGGCGGTCTGACCGTCGCCGAGTTCCCAGTGATAGCTTGTGATGACCCCGGCCGACGGCGAGGAGCCCGTTCCGTTGAACGAGACGGCTTGACCGGTCGTGGCGGGACTCGAGTACACGGCAAACGATGCGACGGGCACCGGGGCCTGTGTCACACACCCGCCCGCGGCATTGCTCCACTCGCGTTGAAGCAGATAATGGCCGCCGTTGATGATCTGGTTGAAAGCCGTCGTACCTGAACTCCCCTCGAGCAAAGGCCCATAGGCATCCGTGATTTCGTTGCTGTCTTCCGCCGGGTTGAAGAACGGATATGTGCACTTGTCTCCCACCTCGACGAGCTTGCCGTAGTACCACCCTTCGCCGGTTGGGTCGCTCACCGCCTCGTTGTGCTCGTGGCTGAGCGTGTTGATCTCGTCGTCGGCCGGCGTCCCGTTCGGCTCGCCCGGCGTTTCACAGCCAGGGACGTGGTCGTATGGCATGTTCGCGTAGATGAGCGGAGACACGCTGAAGGTCTGGGAATGGTAGGCGCAGTAGACGTTCGTGTTGCATTCCGCTTCGCCGCCTGCCCCCCCGGCACAGCTGCTCACGCCTTGCGGAGTTAGCACGAAGTACAGCGCCCCAAGGCCAGTGGGCAGGCTCTGTTCGGTGACAAACAGCTGGAGCTCGGCTTTGAGCTGCGCGTCGGTCAGGCACGGCTCGCTCGACAAAGGCAGGTGATCGGCGCCCCCGTTGGAGGATACAGGACAGTCTTCCTGCGGGCTCACCGTGTCGCGCGGCGGATAGGCTTTTTCGTCCTTGAACGCTTTGCCGAACGTCGAGTCATAGACACCGGAGCCCGGTTCTCCGTATTGCAGGTCGGTCGAGTAGACGTTGCTGACCGCATGGCTTTTGCCATCGGCTGCGACGTTGGTCAGAAAGCCATTCACAGTGGATTCGTAGCCGCCCGGAAACGGTGTGAACGAGGTACCCGGCTGACCGTTTGCGTTCGGGTTCGACGGCGCCCAGTAGATCGTGTACGTCGTGTGGGCGTGCAGCACTGCCCCCCCGTGATATACGAGGGGTCCTGCGCACGAGACCGAGCAGCTGACGGCGGCCTGGCGCCGCGCCGCCTGCAAACCACGCCGGTCGTGCCGGTACACCACGCCGCGTCCCGCGCCGCGCAGCACCTCGAAGGCCCGAGTCGAGCCGCCTGTCCTGCCCAGCGCGCTCATGCTCACGGCTCCGGCAAGCAGCATGATCGCGAGCGCGACGAGCGAGCTCGCGAGAAGGCGCAAGCCGGGGCGCTTGCGATCCATCGCCTCTGCCTGCACCTATCCAGTATCGACGGTCAGCTCGCGGAGCTTGAATCCTCCGCTACTGCGCTGCCTGAAGATCCGCCCGCAACATGGCCGCGTCGCGCAGGTAGACGTGCCTGGCCTCGTGATGCTCACCCGCGTAATAGTGAATCAGAACGCGGATGACCCGCGGTAAGGAGCCGGGCACCGGGATCTCGCGGGCGCACAGCAGCGGGACGCGCTCGAACCCGAGCGCGCGCGCCGCGACCGCTGGGAACTCGGCGGTGAGGTCGTCGGTCACGGTGAAGATGCAGCTCACGACCTGCTCCGGCATGAGCGCGTTGCGCTCCATGATCGCCCGCATCAGCTCGGTCGTAGCGTCGAGGATCTCCTGCGCGTCGTCGTGCGGCACCGAGATCGCGCCCCTCAGGGCGTGCAGGCGTTGCGGCATCGCGGGCGATTCTTACAGAGCGCGTCCACGGACCCGCCGCCCGGCGCCATGCTGGGCGGCGGCTATCGCGCCGGTGTGCCGCGGGTAAGCTCACCGCGCAAGCGCTCGACCTCGGCGTCAGTGAGCCGGCGGTGGGCGCCCGGGGCGAGGTCGCCGAGTCGCAGCGGCCCGAACGCGATCCGCTGGAGCTCCTCGACGGGATGCCCCACCGCCTCGCACATGCGCCTCACCTGCCGGTTGCGGCCCTCGTGGATCGTGATCTCCAGTTCGCCACGGCTGATCCCCCGCGCGCGAGCGGGCGCGGTCATGCCGTCCTCAAGGCGCACGCCCTCGCGCAGCTCGCGCAGCGCACCATCCTGCACCGGCCCGCCGGCGACCCGCACGCGATAGGTCTTCGGCACGCCGAAGCTCGGGTGCGTCAGGCGGTGCGCCAGCTCGCCGTCGTTCGTGAGCAGGATCAGCCCGGTCGAATCGGCGTCCAGGCGTCCCACCGGGTATAGCCGTAGCGGCTCGCCTGTGCTCCGCAATGGGGTATCGGGGACGAGTGCGACCACGGTCGGGCGGTCGTAGGGATCGCGCGCGGTGCTCAGCACACCAAGCGGCTTGTTGACGGCGTAGACGACGCGCCGCTCCGGCCCTGCGAGCGGTCGACCGTCCACCGCGACCCCGCTGCGCTCGTCCACGTCGCGTGCGGGATCGAGCACCACCTCCCCACCGACTGTCACACGCCCGTCCTGGATCACCGCCTCGGCGGCGCGGCGCGAGGCGATGCCCGCATGGGCGAGGTACTTTGCTAGGCGCATCGGCTGCCGAGGGAACCCATATCCAGCAACCATAAGATGGATGGGCGCCGCGTGCCGATCGGGCGCCCCTCCCACCACGGGTACGCTCACTCATCCCTACAAAAACCGCCTCCAATGGACCTCCAGCTCCTCGATCAGACGCTCGCCGGCGACGGTCAGCCGCCGTTCCGCGCCCGTCAGGTGTGGGAGTGGGCCGCGAAGGGCGCCGCCGGCTACGAGGAGATGACGAACCTGCCGCTTGCGCTGCGCGAGCGGTTGCGCGAGGCCGTGCCGTTCTCGAGCCTCGACCTGCGCGACGAGCGCACGGCGCGCGACGGCACCGTCAAGGCGCTGTTCCACACAGCGGACGGGCGGCCGCTGGAGGCCGTGCTGATGCGCTACCACGATGGCAGACGCTCGATCTGCGTCTCCTCGCAGTCGGGCTGTCCGCTGACGTGCAAGTTCTGCGCCACCGGCCAGATGAAGTTCGCCCGCAACCTCACGGCGTCCGAGATCGTCGACCAGGCGCTGTGCTTCCGCCGTATGGAGACACCTCGGCGAGACATCCAGTCTCGCCTCCAGAAACCGAACGGCGCCCTTCGGGCGCCGATTTCGCACTGCGTGTTCATGGGCATGGGCGAGCCGATGCTCAACCTCGATGCCGTGCTCGCCGCGTGCGAGCGGCTGCCTGACCTCGGCATCTCAAATCGCCACACCGCGATCTCGACGGTCGGCTGGATCCCGGGGATCGAACGGCTCGCCGAGTGCGACATGCCGTTGCGCCTCGCGCTGTCGCTGCACGCCGCCGACGAAGCGCTGCGCAGCGAGCTGATGCCGGTCAACGAGCGCTATCCGCTGAGCGATGTGATCGAGGCGTGCCGGGCGTTCTACGAACGCAAGCGCAGGCGCGTGTTCGTCGAGTACGTGATGCTCGCCGGGGTCAACGACCGCTACGAGCAAGCGCTCGCGCTCGCCCGGCTGCTAGGACCGCGCAGCACCGGCGAGCAGGCGCGCATCTTCAAGGTCAACCTGATTCCCTACAACCCCACCCGCGGGAACCCCGTGCCCTCCGTCCGCTCCGCCGGCGGAGCGGACGAGAGTAAGAAGGATTGGCACAACCCCCCGTCCCCTTCCGGCCCGGCAGGCTGGGCGGGTGTAAGTGAGGGAGATCGGTATCAGAGCTCCAGCCGCGAGTCGATCGCGGCATTCAGGCGGGCTCTGGAGGAGCATGGCGTGCAGGCGACCGTGCGCCTCACCCGCGGCCGCGACATCGACGCGGCGTGCGGGCAGCTGGCTGCACATGCCGCCTGACGGACCGGGAGCGCTACTCGGCCGCGGGCGGGCCGTCGCCCGCGCGGGCCTCACCGGCGTGCAACA
>DASUDH010000094.1:0-3180 GCA_036275675.1 Solirubrobacteraceae bacterium
CGCAGACGCTCGCCTACCTCACGCACCTGGAGGCGACCGGGCAGGCGCACCGCACCGCTGGCGAGACCGACCGCTGGGCGGCATAATCCCCAGATGCGGATCGACGAGATCCTCGCCGCCGACGGACCAGCCTTCTCGTTCGAGTTCTTCCCTCCCAAGACCGAGCAGGGCGAGCAGAACCTCTACGGCGCGCTCGGCGAGCTGCGCACGCTCGAGCCCTCGTTCGTGTCCGTCACCTATGGCGCGGGCGGCTCGACGCGCGCAAAGACGATCGAGATCGTCAAGCGCATCAGGGAGGACTACGGCCTCGAGGCGATGGCCCACTTCACGTGCGTCGGCGCCACCGTCCCCGAGCTGCGCGCCACGCTTGACGAGATGCGAGCCGCCGGGATCGACAACGTGCTCGCCCTGCGCGGCGACCCGCCGGCCGGCCAGGAGGACTGGGTCAAGACCGACGGCGGCCTCGAGTACTCGCGCGAGCTGGTCGAGCTGATCGACGCCGGTTACCCGTTCGCGATCGGCGCCGCCTGCTTCCCCGAGACCCACATCCACGCCGCGAGCCCCCAGGCCGACATCGACTACCTCGCCGAAAAGGTCGCCGCCGGCGTCGATTTCTTGATCACCCAGCTGTTCTTCGACAACGCGCTCTACTTCGACTTCGTCGCCCGCGCCCGCGCGGCCGGGATCGGCGTGCCGATCGTCCCCGGCATCCTGCCCATCACGCAGATCGGGCAGCTCGAGCGCATGACGAGGATGTGCGGCGCCTCGATACCAGAGGGCCTTCACCGCGAGCTGCACGCACGCGAGTCCCAGCCCGAGGCGGTGATCGACCTCGGCGTCGCCTACGCCACCCTGCAGTGCGCCGAGCTGCTCGAAGCGGGCGCCCCTGGCATCCACTTCTACACGCTCAACCGCTCCCCCGCGACGCGTGCGATCCTCGGCGCGCTGAAGCTCGCGCGGCCGTGGGAGAAGGCGTTCTATGCCGGCTCGATCTCAAGCGCCTCCGCCACCCGCGGCGAGCCGTCTGGCGCCTCGTAGCGCACGTCGATCGAGTCGTCCTGTTTGTAGGTGCCCACGCCCCACGCGCCGAGCAGCCAGCGGCGCTTGGAGATGCGGTCCTTGCGCAGCTCACGCGCGAACATCAGCGTGCGCCCCTTGACCTGGTAGTCGACCCCCTCACGCTGGGGCACTCCGTTGAGGAACACCTGGTAGGGCGTGCGCACCTGGGGCGGGAGGTTAACGATCGACCGGGCCATGATCGTCATTATCGCCCGCTCGTGCTCGTATGCTCGTGAGCGTGAGCAACCTCGTTCGCGGCGGCGAGATCGAATACACGGTGCGGCGCTCGCAGCGCGCGCGCAGGGTGCGCGTCAACATTCGCGCCCACACCGAGGTGGAGGTGGTGCTTCCGGCTCGTGCTTCCGACACGGCCGCGGCCGCGGCCGTGCGCGAGCTGGCGCCGTGGATCGAGCGGCGCCTGGCGGAGGGGCGGCGGGCGCTCGCGCGCGTGGCCGAGCGCGGGGATTGCGTGCCCTACCTGGGCCGCTCGCTGACGCTCGTCCGACAGCCCGGGCGCACGAGAGCCCATATGGATGGGGATGAGCTATTCGTGCCCCTGGGGGACCACCGCCCGGCGGTGGAGCGCCTGTATCGGCGGTTGGCGCGCTCGCAGATCGGTGCGCGCCTAGACGTGTCGGTCGCGTCGATCGGACTGTCCTACAGCGGGCTGTCGATTCGCTCGCAGTCCACGCGCTGGGCCTCCTGCTCGGCGAAGGGCGCGATGAGCTTCAACTGGCGGCTGCTGCTCGCGCCCGAGCCGGTGCTCGACTACGTCGTCTGGCACGAGATCTGCCACCTGGAGATCCGCGACCATTCGCCCAGCTTCTGGGCGCTGCTCGCGAGCCGCTTCCCTGGCTGGCGCACCCAGCGCGACTGGCTGCGCCTGCACGGCGCGACGCTCGTGCTCTAACCAACCCGGGTCGTTCAGTAGTGGTGTGCGTGTCGCGCCGTTGGGTGGTTGACGGGCGGGAAGGTGGCCCGTGCGACACGGCAACCGGTCCCTTCTACTTGAGCCGGGACGATGGCTTAAGCAACCTCGATCTCCATGCCCAGTCTGGTATCCCCGCACCCTCGCCAGGCGAGGGTGCGGGGATGATGACTAACTGACGGAGAATGCTAAGCCGTTAGTAGTTTCCATTAATACAATACCTTCGACTAATCCTTCTTTTAACCCACCTCTCGTACAATCGTAAGCGTTTGAGTTAAAGACATTTTCGAAGTTGTCGTCGATCATGCTTTCGACGTTTTCGAGGTGAACGGTGGCGGCTTCGCCTGTGCATTCAGTCGCGCCTGCGAGAACTTTTTCGCATGTGCCTAACCAGCCTGGCGCTCCTGCGCCTGTGCTGACGAGCGTACCTCGGAATTTGCTTTCCAGTTCCAAGGGTTCCATTAACCAAGGTAGGTTTACCGCTGTCGCGTCTGGTTCATTGCAGGCGCCTGCCATGGTTTCACATTTTATTTCTGTTGCGCCCGTTCCAGGATCTGTCCCTCCTAACGGGTAGACTGAGATTATGTCGAGGTCTTTCGCAGTTAATATTTCCCCTAAGGCAAGCAGGCTGCATAAGAAATCGACCCCTTCCCCGAAAATTCCACCTTTCATGTCTTCCAATAACAGTTCTCCTTCCAATAATATCGATTCACCTGCTTTGGCC
The DNA here is from genome assembly GCA_036275675.1 of Solirubrobacteraceae bacterium. Lineage (GTDB taxonomy): Bacteria > Actinomycetota > Thermoleophilia > Solirubrobacterales > Solirubrobacteraceae > Palsa-744. The sequence continues at coordinate 2,712 of DASUDH010000094.1, forward strand.
GCTGCTCCACCAGATAAGAATTCCGCTGGCGCGGCATGAGCTGATAGGGCTGGCACCAGGCTGAGAATCAACACTGTGAAAGAACCTAGTGATACCCGAGCGATCTTTTTCATTTTAATCCTTCCATCGGCATGGTGCATAAACATCTTATTTACATGTCTGGTAAATAGTTGAGGTTGTGGTATCTCTCTGGCGGTCCTCTGGCCGAGCTAGCACTGTGCTAAAATGCATAATCCAATTAGCTGAACTAGCGAAAAGGATGGTCCCACAGTCCGTACGCGGTGTCAAGCAAGTCAAAGAGCGGAGGCGGTAGCCGCGTCGCGACGATCCGCAGAGCTCAGACCCGGGAGCGGTTGTGTGCGCCCAAGATCGCAGAACGGGTTAGGTGCCGCGCCGCGAGTGCTCAAACGGTCCGGGCCAGTCCAGGCCTCGCTCGGTACTGGAGCACCCCAGCAGCACAGCCCGACCG
>DASUDH010000095.1:0-17349 GCA_036275675.1 Solirubrobacteraceae bacterium
CTGTTGTGCATGCAGGTGGCCGCCGCGTCGACCAGCACGAGCCCGCGCACTGCCCCGGGGTGGCGCTCGGCGTAGGCGAGCGCCACCGCTCCCCCGTAGGAGTGCCCCACGAGGATCGGATGCCCGAGATGGAGCTTTTCGATCACTTCCTGGACCGCCTGAAGCTGGCGATCGAAGGGGAAGTAGCCGCCAGTCGAGAAGCCGAATCCGGGGCGGTCGATCGCGATCGTCCGGTGGCCTGTGACGAGCGGCGTGACCGCTTCGAAGTCATCGGCCGTGCCCGGCAGGCCGTGGATCAGCAGGACCGCCGGTTCGGGCCCGGGCCGTTCGAGGTAGCGGACCTTTACGCCTGTGAGCTGCACGAACTCCCCGGTCGCTCGCGGCGTGGCGGGCAGCCGTCCCCACGTCCAGTTGAGCACAACGACGACAGCCGCAAGCGCGAGCACGCCCCACAGGAGGACCTTGCGGATCGATGGTCGCGCACGCGTCACGTGGCGAAGGCTATATGCGCGGCGCGACGTTCAGGGCGTGGGGCCGTTCAACATTGCTCGAGTGGGGCCATCGTGAGACCAGCCCCCTTGAGCAGCTCCCAATAGTGCTCGGCCGTCTCCTGGTGGCCGCTGAAGACGATCGCCTGGCCGGAGTTGTGGATCATGTTGGCGATCTCGTGGCCGCGCTCGAGCGTGACGCCGGGGATGAAGCGCGCGAGCGTGCGGGCGACATGGTCGAACGTGTTGTGGTCGTCGTTGCGCACGATCACCCGCCAAAAGTCTCCCAAGCCGCTCCCGGGCGGTCCTGTGCGTGGCAGCTCGATCGTCTCGCTCATAGAAATGTCAGGATAAAGGTCGCTCGCTGTCGCGCAAGGCCTGAACCGATGCCTGCGACCGCGGTGCGCGGCGGCGGGGCCCGCGCGATCCTCGACCGCGCCCGCCACACGTCCCTTCCGGGATACGCCCTTACAATTGCCGCTATGAGCAACGAGCCGCCGCCCGTCCGCCTGCCCGAGCGCGACCGCCCGTGGATGATGCGCACGTACGCCGGGCACTCGACCGCGAAGGCGTCGAACGAGCTCTATCGACGCAACCTCGCCAAGGGCCAGACCGGACTGTCGGTGGCGTTCGACCTGCCGACCCAGACCGGTCACGACCCGGACGACGAGCTCGCGCGGGGCGAGGTCGGCAAGGTCGGCGTGCCGGTGTGCCATCGCGGCGACATGGAAGCGCTGATGGAGGGCATCCCGCTCGACGAGATGAACACCTCGATGACGATCAACGCAACCGCCGCGTGGCTGCTGGCGCTGTACATAGTCGCTGCCGAGGAGCGGGGCGTGGAGCAGCGCAAGCTGCAGGGCACTACCCAGAACGACATCGTCAAGGAGTTCCTCGCGCGCGGGACCTACGCGTTCCCGCCCGCGCCGTCGATGCGTCTGATCGCCGACATGATCGCCTACACGGTCGAGAACGTGCCGAGGTGGAACCCGATCAACATCTGCTCGTATCACCTGCAGGAGGCGGGCGCGACGCCGGTGCAGGAGATCGCCTATGCGATGAGCAACGCGATCGCCGTGCTCGACGCGGCGCGGGAGCGCTTGGGGGCCACGGGTCGGGCGCAGGAGCTGATGGGCGACGTGTTCGGTCGCATCTCGTTCTTCGTGAACGCGGGGGTGCGCTTCGTCGAGGAGCACGCGAAGCTGCGTGCGATGGGGATCCTGTGGGAGCAGATCGGTCGCGAGCGCTACGACGTGCAGGATGAGCGTCACCTGCGCTTCCGCTACGGCGTGCAGGTCAACTCGCTCGGCTTGACCGAGGCCCAGCCGGAGAACAACGTGCAGCGCATCGTGCTGGAGGCGCTCGCGGTCACGCTCGGCCGCGAGGCGCGGGCGCGTGCGATCCAGCTGCCCGCCTGGAACGAGGCGCTCGGGCTGCCACGTCCCTGGGACCAGCAGTGGTCGTTGCGAATCCAGCAGGTGCTGGCGTATGAGACGGACATCCTCGAGTACCCCGACATCTTCGAGGGCTCGAAGGTGATGGACGGGCTCGTCGCGGAGCTCCTGGAGGGCGCCCGCGCCGAGATGGCGGTGGTGGCCGAGCACGGCGGGGCGGTGGAGGCTGTCCCGTACATGAAGGCCGCGCTCGTGGACTCCCACCGCGAGCGCATCCAGCGGATCGAGTCGGGCGAGCACGTCGTGGTGGGTCAGAACCGCTTCACCGAGACCGAGGTCTCGCCGCTGACCGCGGACGCGCAGGGGGGCATCCTCGTCGTGGATCCGGCGGTGGAGGCCGAGCAGATCGAGGCGGTGCGCCGCTGGCGCGCCGAGCGCGACCAGGCCGCTGTGGACGCCGCGCTCGCGGACCTGGCTCGTGTCGCGCGCGGTGAGGACAGCCACGAGAACCTGATGGTCCCGACGATAGCGGCGGCGCGGGCGGGCGCCACGACCGGCGAGTGGGCGCGCACGCTGCGTGAGGTGTTCGGCAGCTACAGGGCCCCGACCGGTGTCGGTGTGGCGACCCCCATGGGGGCCGACGAGGAGCTGGCGGAGTTGCGCGAGGAGGTGGTGCGCTTGCAGGAGAAGCTCGGTCGCCGGCCGAAGATCCTCGTGGGCAAGCCGGGCCTCGATGGCCACTCCAACGGCGCCGAGCAGATCGCGGTGCGCGCGCGCGACGCGGGCATGGATGTCGTGTACGAGGGCATCCGCCTGACACCGGCCCAGATCGCCGCGTCGGCCTTGCAGGAGGGCGTGCACGTGATCGGTCTGTCGATCCTCTCAGGCTCGCACAGGGAGCTGATCCCAGCCGTGATCGACGCGCTGCACGAGGCAGGGGTGAACGTCCCGGTGGTGGTGGGCGGGATCATCCCCGAGCAGGACGTGGCGCCGCTCAAGCAGGCTGGGGTGGCCGCCGTCTACACCCCGAAGGACTTCGACATCACGCGCATCATGCGCGACATCGTGGAGATCGTCGGCGAGCGCAACGGCGTGCCGGCTTCGGTGTAGGCGAGGAGCTGTGGACGGGGCGGACCTCGGAGCGCGCCTGCGCGAACGCGACCTGAGCGCGGCGCCGGCGGCGCTGAACATGCTGGAGAGCAATGCCCCCGCAGACCGCGAGCAGGCGGCAAGGCTCTTGCACGAGGTCTCTCCCGCCGTCCTCGGCGGCGAGGCGTCGGGGCATATCGTGGGCGTGACCGGGCCACCGGGGGCCGGCAAGTCGACGTTGCTGTCCGCGCTGCTGCACGCGTGGCGGGCGCGAGAGCGCACTGTGGCGATGCTCGCTGTGGATCCGAGCTCGCGCCGCTCGGGCGGCTCGCTGCTCGGTGACAGAGCGCGGATCGAGTTCGATCCGTCCGATAAAGGCGTGCTGATCCGCTCGACCGCGGCAGGCGACCGGCTCGGCGGCCTCGCATCCGCCACCAGAGCGGCGGCGCAGGCGCTGGCGACGGCGTTCGACGTGGTGGTGATCGAGACGGTGGGTGTGGGCCAGGCTGAGACCGAGGTGGCGGACGTCGCGGACACGGTCGCCGTGGTGGTGCAGCCGGGCAGCGGCGACGTGCTGCAGTTCTACAAGGCCGGGATCATGGAGACCCCCGACGTGCTCGTCGTGACGAAGGCGGACCTCGGCCAGGTCGCGCTGCGCACCAGACGCGACCTCAGCGCCGCGCTGCGCTCGCTCGGCTCCAGGGGCGCCGGGGCGACGCGCGTGTTGGCGGTGTCCTCGCTGCCACCGACGCACGGGATTGAGGAGCTCGCGGTGGCGTTGGACGAGCACCGCGCGAGCCTCGACGTCGCAGAGCGGCGCCTGAAGGCGCGCCGCGCCGGCGCGTTGCTGGATTTCGCGCGCGAGCACGGCGAGCAGGGCATGCGCGCGCTGGGTGGCCGCCACGCGGCCGAGCGCCTGCTCGAACGGCAGGACCCGGGACTCGACCCGCAGGCGCTCGTGGCAGCCCTCGAACGTGCCGCCGGGGAGGTCTAGCTCGTGACGCGCGACCTGCTGACGATGGTGGGAGCGTTCGTGCTTGCATCCGCGCTCGCAGGCGCGCTCGGCGCCGTCAACCTCGGCACCGCGCTCGCGTTCGGCCAGATCGCGTTCGCGGCGAGTGTCGTGTATGTGATGCTGAGGCGCTGAGCGGCGCGAGCGGCCGATCCTGGGCATACGCTCTGTAGGAAGATGCTCGTCCTGATCGGGTTCGCGGTCCTGGCCGGCGCAGGCACGGCGCTGTCGCCGTGCGTCCTGCCGGTGTTGCCGGCGCTGCTGTCGGCAGGCGGTGTCGGGGGCAGGCGACGGCCGCTCGGCGTGGTGATCGGGTTGACCGTCACGTTCACCGTCACGATCGTCGGGATCGCCGGTGTGGTGGACGGTGTGGGGCTCGGCTCAGACCCGTTGCGCGACATCGCGGTGGCCGTGCTGCTGGCGTCCGGGCTCGCGCTGATCGTGCCCGGGCTCGCCGACCTGCTGGAGGCGCGCCTGTCGCGGATCGCGGCGCTCGGCCCACGACGGCGCGGCGACGGGTTTCGCTCGGGGCTGCTCGTGGGCGGGGCGCTCGGCTTCGTGTACACCCCGTGCGCGGGACCGATCCTCGCTGCGGTGATCTCGGTGAGCGCTGCGAGCGGGAGGACGGTGGCGGTGGCGGTGGCCTATTCGCTCGGCAGCGCGGCTGTGCTGCTGGCGCTGACGCTCGGCGGCCGCAAGCTGTTCGACCGAGTGCGCGCGGCAGGCCGTGGCCCCTCGCTGCAGCGTGTGCTCGGCGCGATAATGGTGGTAACAGCGGCGGCGATCGTCGTAAAAGTGGATGTCAGCTTCGACCAGTACGTGGCCGAACACATCCCGGAAGTCAACCTCAGCTCCTCGCTCGAGAGATCGCACGCGGTCGAGAGCCGCCTGCACGAGATCACGGGACACGGCGCGAAGTTCGCCCTGGGCACGAAGCCGGCTGTGGCGCCCCGCGACGCGAGCGAGGCGTCGCTGCTGGCGGATGCGCGCGGACTGAAGAGCATCGGCGAAGCGCCCGCGTTCACGGGCACTCAGCGCTGGTTCAACACTCCGGGCGACCGGCCGCTCACGCTCGCGTCGCTGCGCGGGCGCGTGGTGCTGGTGGACTTCTGGACGTATACGTGCATCAACTGCATCCGGACGTTTCCCTACCTGAAGGCCTGGGACGCGGCGTATCGCGACAAGGGCTTGACGATCGTGGGCGTGCACACGCCCGAGTTCGCGTTCGAGCACGACGCGGGCAACGTGGAAAGCGCGATCGCGCGCTTCGGCTTGCGCTACCCGGTGGCGCAGGACAACGAAATGGGGACATGGAACGCGTACGGCAACCAGTATTGGCCTGCGGACTACCTGATCGACGCCTCGGGACATGTGCGCTATGCGGCGGCGGGCGAGGGCGACTACGCGCGGACGGAGACGGCGATCAGGGCGCTGCTGGCGGAAGCGGGCAGCAGCGTCGGCGGCATGAGCCGCCCCATCGACGTGGTGACACCAAGCGAAGTGACTACGCCGGAGACCTACCTCGGCACGGCGCGCGCTCAGGGGTGGCGTAGTGAACCGCGGGCGGGGGTACACGACTATGGCGCGAGTGCCCCCATCGAGCTCGGCTTGAACGAATTCGCGTACACGGGGACTTGGCATATCTCCGCCCAGCCGGCGACGGCTGTGTCGAACGCGGGCGTCGACGCCGAGTTCGAGGCCAAGAACGTCTACCTCGTGCTGAGCTCGGAAGGCGAACGCAAGCGTACGGTGAATGTGCTGCTCGACGGCAGCCCGATCTCGAAGCGGGCCGCGGGAGCAGACGTGAAGGACGGCGCGGTGACGGTGAGGAGCCAGCGTCTCTACTCGCTCGTGTCGCTGCCCGGGGATCAACGACATCGCCTGACGCTGCGCTTCGCTCCGAGCGTGTCGGGCTACGCATTCACGTTCGGGTAGGAGACGTCGGTGCCGGGCGGGCTGCACGGGCATACAATGGCTGTCATGGAGGGACCCGCCCCCGAGACCACCGCAAGAGCGTGGCTGCGGTGCTACCGCTGCTGGTCGCAGAACCTGGAGGTGCAGGTCCACTACGAGGGGATCCACAAGATCGACGCCGACACGGGCGAGCGCTCGGAAGTCGTGGATGAGCTGCAGGAGGCGGTGGTGCAGTGCTTGGACTGCATGCACGACCAGCCGCATCTGGGCTTCTCGAACGGCAGGGTCGAGCCGATCGAGGATCGCTGGGAACGGATGATCGCCGGGACGCCCTGGGTGGCGTCGTGCACCGTGACGGTGGAGGCGGACGACGTCGAGAGTTGCTCGGGACCGGAGGCGGGGGACGCCTTGTCGTACGCGGCGTTTGGCGAGTATGGGGTGAGGGAGTTCTTCACCCACGTGCGCTTCCACAAGCACGAGGACGATCAGATCGTGGTGCACCTGCTCGTGGAGCTGTACGCGCGCTCGCTCGAGGAGGCCACCGAGGTGCTCGAGTCGGCGGCGAGAGGCGCTCTGACGATCACCTCGCTCGCCGAGGAGTCTCGCCCGCCGGCTTCGGCCGGCGAAGCGCACGAGCACGAGTAGGGGACCGCTGGACGGCGCGATATAGCGTCCTCCCTCCCTTATGTGCATAGCACACTGCGGTCGGTGCGTCCTTGCCTCGCTTGCCCAGCGGCCCCCTACAGGCCGCTGGACGAAAGAGCATGACTACGACTAGGAGAGACGCTGCTCCAGGGCCAGAAGCTGCTCGTGCAGCTCCTTGGGGAGGCGGTCGAACTTGCCGAGGTGCTCGTGGAAGTGGGGCAGTTGGGCCTTCCACTCGCCGACGTCCACGCGCAACAGCTCGGCGATGTTCTCCTCGGGTATGTCGAGGCCCGAGGTGTCGAGCCCCTCGGGGCCGACGGGCGGCATGATCCCGATCGGCGTCTCCACCGCGGCGCCGTGGCCGGCGCAGCGCGCGAACACCCAGGCGAGCACGCGCGAGTTCTCGCCGTAGCCGGGCCACAGGAAGCGCCCGTCGGCATCCTTGCGGAACCAGTTCACGTAGAAGATCTTGGGCAGCTTGGCGGGGTCGGCGTCGCGCCCGATCTTCAGCCAGTGGGCGAAGTAGTCGGCCATGTTGTAGCCGCAGAAGGGGAGCATGGCGAACGGGTCGAAGCGCAGCTCGCCGACCGTGCCCGCGGCGGCAGCCGTCTTCTCGGAACCCATGACAGAGCCGAGGAAGACGCCGTGCTCCCAGTCGACGGCCTCGGTGACGAGCGGGACTACAGTTGAGCGCCGTCCGCCGAAGAGCATGGCGCTGATGGGCACGCCGGCGGGATCCTCCCACTCGGGCGCGATCGCGGGGTCCTGGGCGGCGGGGACTGTGAAGCGCGCGTTGGGGTGCGCCGCGGGCGTGCCGGAGGCGGGCGTCCAGTCGTTGCCGCGCCAGTCGATCAGGTGAGCTGGCGGATCGTCGGTGAGTCCCTCCCACCAAACGTCGTCGTCGTCGGTGAGCGCGCAGTTGGTGAAGATCACGTTGCGCTCGACGGTATGGATGGCGTTGGGGTTGGTGTGCTCGCCGGTGCCTGGGGCGACGCCGAAGAACCCCGCCTCGGGATTGATCGCGTAGAGGCGGCCGTCGTCTCCGAACTTCATCCAGGCGATGTCGTCGCCAACCGTCTGGACGTTCCAGCCGGGGAGCGTGGGGATCAGCATCGCGAGGTTGGTCTTGCCGCACGCGGAAGGGAAGGCGGCGGCGATGTACTTTACCTCCCGCTCGGGGGAGGTGAGCTTGAGGATGAGCATGTGCTCGGCCATCCAGCCCTCGTCGCGCGCCATCACTGACGCGATGCGCAGCGCGAGGCACTTCTTCCCTAGCAGCGCGTTGCCGCCGTAGCCCGAGCCGTATGAGGTGATCTCGCGGGTGGCGGGGAAGTGAACGATGTACTTGTTGTCGGCGTTGCAGGGCCACGGGATGTCGGATACGCCGTCTCCGAGGGGCATACCCACAGAGTGCAGACAGGGGATGAACTCGCCGTCCTCGCCAAGCACCTCGAGCGCCCCGACGCCCATGCGGGTCATGATGCGCATCGAGACCGCCACATAGGGCGAGTCGGTGAGCTGCACTCCAATCTGGCTCGCCTCGGAGCCGAGCGGGCCCATCGAGAACGGGACGACATACATCGTACGACCGCGCATCGAGCCGCTAAAGAGCTCTTTCAGCTTCTCCTTCATCTCTTCGGGATCACGCCAGTTGTTGGTTGGCCCCGCTTCGGACTCGCGTGGCGAGCAGATGAACGTGCGATCCTCGACGCGGGCCACGTCACCGGGATCGGAGAGCCCAAGGTAGGAGTTTGGGCGCCTGGCGTCGGAGAGCCGCTTGAAGGTGCCCGCGTCGACGAGCACCTGGCAGAGGCGGTCGTACTCCTCAGCGGACCCGTCGCACCAATGGATGGCCGCTGGCTCGGTGAGCGCGGCGATCTCCTCGACCCACGTCAGCAGGCGCTTGTTCTTCGTATTGGGGGCGGCGGCGGTGGTCTCCATGACGTGCGAGCTGCTCCTAAGTGTCGCGGTGGCGTGCACCCGGCGGCGTTGCCGGCCAGAATGGCGCCAGGGAACGGAAAAACGCCCTTGGGGGCGCATACAGGCAGCCTATCGCACCCCCTCCGGGGAGCGATGTACGTGGGGCGCAGGAACAATGCTAGAGACGTACCGAGCCCGCGCACGCACGCCGCGGTCCCACGAAACACACTCCCCGGCGCCCGATCCCCTACTCGACGTTGCCCTCGACGCCGGCCCCGCCCGGCTCGCGGCGCGGGACTAGCACGAGGCGCTTGAACTCGGCCACGAGCACGCCGTCCTGGTTGTAGACGCGCGTGTGCACCTTGACGGTGCCGCGGTCGGGCTTGGACTGGGACGCGCGCTTCTCGAGCACCTCTGACTCGCAGAAGAGCGTGTCGCCGTGGAAGACGGGCGCGGGGTGCTTGAGCTCTTCGGTGGCGAGGTTGGCGATCGCCTTGCCGGATACGTCGCTCACCGACATGCCCAGCGCGAGCGAGTAGACGAGTGGACCCACGACGACGTTGCGAGCCTGCTGCGATTTCGACGCGTACACGTCGTTGATGTGCAGCGGGTGGTGATTCATCGTGATCAGGCAGAAGAGGTGGTCGTCGGCCTCTGTGACAGTCTTGGCGGGCCAGTGCTTGTAGGTGGCGCCGACCTCGAACTCCTCGAGGTAGCGTCCATAGGGGTGGGCGCCGCTGGCCTCGCGCGCGGCCTGCTCGGTCTCGACTGACGGGGTTTCGCTCATGGGTGAGGTGGGTCTCCTGTGGTGCGGGGTGGGCGTTGAACCGACCGGGAACTCTAGTGAGGAGCAACCCGATAGCGTTCAGAGCGCCCTGAGCAAACGAGCTGAGAGGCCGCGCCGGAGCGCGCCCCAAGACCAGGAGAACAGACTTGCGCAACCCCCGCCACTTCGACAAGCCTCTCGCGATCGGCGCGCCGCAGCCGGCGCGCGAGATCCCGTTTAAGCCGTCCCGCATGATCCACTTCCTCGATTTCTCGAATGAGAAGATGGTCGCGAAGGCGCCCGATATCGCCCCGACGGTGGACATCCTGCTCGGCAACTTGGAGGACGCCGTTCCGGTGGACCGCAAGGAGGCGGCACGGGCCGGGCTAATCAAGGTGGGGCGTGAGATGGAGCTCGGCGACACGGCGCTGTGGACGCGGGTGAACGCGCTGGAGTCGCCGTGGGCGCTCGACGACCTGACCGAGATCGTGACTGAGATCGGGGACCGGATCGAGGTCGTCATGATTCCGAAGGTGGAGGGTCCGTGGGACATCCACTACGTGGACAGGCTGCTGGCGCAACTGGAGGCGAAGGTGGGTCTGCAGCGTCCGATTCTGGTCCATGCGATCCTCGAGACGGCGCTGGGGGTGGCGAACCTCGAGGAGATCGCGGCCGCCAGCCCGCGCATCCAGGGGATGAGCTTCGGCCCTGCCGACCTGGCGGCATCCAGGCGTATGAAGACGACAAGGGTCGGCGGGGGGCATCCGGGCTACCGCACGATCGCCGACCCCGATGCCGACGATCCGGAGCTGCCCCGCCCGAGCTACCAGCAGGACCCATGGCACTACTCGATCGCGCGGATGGTGGATGCGTGCACGGCGGTGGGGGCGTTGCCGTTCTATGGCCCGTACGGCGACATCAAGGATACCCTCGGCTGTGAGACGCAGTTCAGGGCGGCGTTCCTGCTCGGCTGTGTGGGGGCATGGTCGCTGCACCCGGCGCAGATCGGGATCGCGAAGAAGGTGTTCTCGCCGGATCCCGAGGAGGTGGCGTTCGCCAAGAAGGTGATCGAGGCGATCCCCGACGGCCGCGGTGTGCACATGATCGACGGCAAGATGCAGGACGACGCGACCTGGAAGCAGTGTCAGGTGATGGTCAAACTTGCCGAGATGCTTGCGCGCAAGGACCCGGAGCTGGCTGAGGCCTATGGCTTCGCGCCGGCGGCGGCGTAGGCAAGCGACTGCCACGTCGAGCGGCTTTAAAGCAAATCGGCCCACCAAAGGAAGGCGGGCCGGTCGCCACTGCACCTTCCTGTAGCACATTGTATGCAACGAGGCGGACGGCTGCACTCATGGGAGGTCAGTTGCTATTGTTAACCATATGGCTAATAGTGCGGTGCTCGATCCTGTCCTCGACCGCTCCTTCGCGGCGTGCTCGCACCCCATCCGCCGAGGGATCCTCGAGCGGCTGAGCGAGGGCGAGCTGACTGTCGGGGAGGCGACGCGTGACTTCGGCGTGTCAAAGCCCGCGATCAGCAAGCACCTGAAGGTGCTCGAGGAGGCCGGCACGATCGTGCGGGTGATCGACGGGCGGACCCACCGTCTGCGTCTGAGACAGCGTTCGCTCGACGATGCGTACGCATGGATGACCCGCCAGCGCGAGCTGTGGGAACGCAAGCTCGACACCGTCGAGCAGTACCTGCGCGAGCAACGGGAAAACCAGCAACCACACGAAGGCCAAAGGCAAGAGAACCGACCACCGAAGGAGTCGAGATGACCGAGACCACCGAGATGAGCGAGACGAGCCTGCGACTCGAACGCACCTACGAGGCGCCCGCCGAGGAGGTGTTTGACGCGTGGACCAACCCTGAGGTGCTGCGGCGCTGGTGGAAGGTCGATCCCGAAGGGAGCACTCCCATCGCGGAGGTTGACCTGCGAGTCGGCGGAAGGTATCGCCTGTCGATGGAAGATCCCAGTGGAACCAGGCACACCGTCGGAGGCGAGTACCACGAGGTGAGTCGCCCTGAGCGGCTTGTTTACAGCTGGTGCTGGGAGCAGGAGGGGGACGGCCAGCCGGGCCACGTGAGCACTGTGACGGTCGAGTTCCATGCCGACGGCGAGCGCACCAACCTCGTGCTCGAGCACACGGGCCTGGCTTCCGCGCAGTCGCGCGACCAGCACGCACATGGCTGGAATGCCTGCCTGGACATCCTGCAATCGCGCGTGTTCGGGTAGACACGAGAAAGGTCGTGATCGACGCCGGTCCAGGGCCGGCGTTTGGGCGCGGCAGTGAGCAGCGACAACGACAAGAACACCCCAAACAGGAGGATGACGATGGCGAACTACCTGCTGGCATATACAGGCGGCAGCGGCATGGCGCAGACCGAGGCCGAGCGCGAAGCGGCGATGGCCAAGTGGGGACAGTGGTTTCAGACGCTCGGCTCGGCCGTGGTCAACCCCGGCAATCCGCTCGGCGCGTCCGCGTCGGTCGAGGCTGCGGGCACCAATGGCGCGGCGAAGTCGGGCCTGAGCGGCTTCTCGATCGTGGCAGCCGACAGCCTCGACGCGGCGAGCGAACTCGCCAAGGGCTGCCCGGTCCTCGAAGGCGGCGGGAAAGTCGACGTGTACGAGGCGATCCCGATCACGATGTAGCAACCGCGTCCGCGCAGGACGTGCGTGTGGACGGTCGCCTCGGCGCGAAATTGTGGCGGCCGTCCGCACGGGGGCCATCTCGGAGGCCGCCCAACGCGGGGGCGCACCTCGACGGCCATCCGGTAGGGTTCCGACGCCCCGGCCACGACCGACCCTACGCGAGGCGATGAGATTCTTCGAGTACGAGGCGCGCGAGATCGTCAAGCGCGCCGGCATCCCGGTAACCGACTACGGCTTCACGACCGACCCCGCCGAGGCGGGTGAGATTGCCGAGCGCATCGGCGGGCCGACGGTCATCAAGTCGCAGGTGCTCACCGGCGGGCGCATGAAGGCAGGCGGCGTCAAGTTTGCCGACACGCCCGAGCAGGCAGAAGCGTATGCCCGCGACATTCTGGCGCTCGAGATAGGCGGCCACATGCCGCGCGGCGTGCTCGTCGACCCGAAGGCGGAAGTCGAGCAGGAGTACTACGCAGGAGTCGTGTGGGACGGGACGCGCAAGCAGCCCGTGATGATCTTCTCGCCGGTCGGCGGGATCGACATCGAGCAGGTCGCCGAGGAGCAGCCCGACAAGGTGGGCCGCCGCCACTTCTCGAACATCCTGCCGTTCAGCGAGTTCGAGGCCAAGGAGGTGATCGCCTCCACGGGCGTCACCGGCTCGGCGCTGAACAAGCTTGTCCCGATCGTCACGCGCCTGGCGAGACTGTTCGTCGAGCACGACATGACGCTCGCCGAGATCAATCCGCTGGGACGCCTCGCTGGCCGATCTCCGATCGGCGGGTCGTTCGTAGCGCTCGACGCCCACATGGAGATCGAGAACGAGGCGCGCGGACGCCACAAGCAGCTGCTGGCCGACCTCGGCGTCGGCGACGAGGAGACGCGCCAGGCGCGCGAGGCCACGCCGTTCGAGCTCGCCGGCGAGCAGGTCGACGCCACCGATCACCGCGGCGTGGCCGGCAACGTGACCGAGTTCGACGGCAACCTCGGCCTCGTGATCGGCGCCGGCGGCGGCTCGCTCACCCTGTTCGACGCCGTGCGCGCCCACGGGGGCAAGCCCGCCAACTACTGCGAGATCGGCGGCAACCCGTCCGTGGCGAAGGCATGCGGGCTGGCCAAGCTCGTGCTGCAAAAGCCCGGCGTGGAGCGGATCGCGGTGATGATGTCGATCGTGTCCAACACACGCGTGGACATCGTCGCGCGCGGGGTCATCAAGGCGTGCATCGAGTTGGGCATGGACCCGGCCGAGAAGATCGCGATCTTCAGGATCCCCGGCGCGTGGGAGGAGGAGGGCTTCAAGATCCTCGAGAAGTACGGCGTCGACTACGCCGACCGTTCCGTCTCGCTCAACGAGGCGGCCCGCCGCGCGGTCGAGAAGATCGAAGGGGCGGCTGCATGACCGAGTCTGACCGCATGTCCCGGCTCGATTCGGACCTCGCCGCATGGACGCGGGATAGGACGTCCCGCGCCCCCAAGCTCGTTGCGACACTGCGTCGCGCGGACGATCCCAAAACAACGACCCCCCTCCCACTATGAGCATCCTGATCGACGCGGACACGACGTTCATCGTCCAGGGCATCACCGGCCGCGAGGCGGTCAACCTGACGCGCGAGTGCCTCGATTACGGCATGGGCGCCAAGGTCGTGGGCGGCGTGACCCCCGGTCGGCTGGGCCGCGAGGTGCACGGCGTGCCCGTGTTCGACACCGTCGCCCAGGCGGTGGCACACCACGGCGCGCCGATCTACGGCTCGGTCGTGACGGTCCCCCCCGCCTTCACCAAGGACGCCGTGTTCGAGGCGATCGAGAACGGCCTTGAGCTGATCGTGATCGTCACCGAGCGCATCCCGCGCCGTGACGTGGCGCGGATGGTCGAGCTCGCGACGCTGCGGGGCGCGCGCATCATCGGGCCGAACTGCCTGGGGATCATCGTGCCCGACACAATCAAGATGGGCGGCATCGGCGGACCGGCGCGCAACGCCGCTCAGGCCTACACACCGGGCCCGATCGGGGTTATCTCGCGCTCGGGCGGCATGACCACCGAGATGTCCTCCACGCTGTCCGCCGCCGGCCTAGGCCAGTCCACCGCCGTGTCGATCGGCGGCGACTCGATCATCGGCTCGAGCTACGCCGAGCTGATGCCGCTGTTCGAGGCCGACGAGCAGACGCAGGGCATCGTGATCTACACCGAGCCGGGTGGGCGCATGGAGGCCGAGCTCGCGCGCTGGGTCACCGACAACGACTCCCGTCTGCCGATCGTGGCATTCATGGCGGGGCGCTTCATGGACGAGATGCCCGGCATGAGCTTCGGCCACGCCGGCACGATCGTCGAAGGCATCCAGGACACGGCGACGGAGAAGATCGCCCGCTTGGCACAGGCCGGGATAACGGTGGCCGAGCGCATCGAGGACATCCCGGGGATGATCCGCGCCAAGATCGAGGAGCAAGCTGGAGCGAGAGAAGGGAGCGCGGTATGAGGGGGAGATGTACGGCCGTCGCGCGTCGTGCTTATTGCAGGCACGCTCCCGCTTGGATCGGTGGGTCTCGATGAGGGCGGACGGCATCTTCATCGCCGTCGAGGTCCCCGACGAGGCGGCCTGCGACGCGGCGCTCGCCGCGAAGCTCGCCGAAGCGTGCCCAGTGGACATCTTCGCCCAAGCGGACGGCGGCGCGCTCGAGCTCGTGGAGGGCAACCTCGACGAGTGCGTGCTGTGCGGCCTGTGCCTGCAAGCGGCGCCCGAGGGCGCCGTCAGGATCGTCAAGCTTTACGACGACGAAGCCGCGCTCGCGCGGGGTTGACCTGGGCGCTCCTCTGGCGTGCCCGCGGGCGAGCGCCCATGACCCGGACCGCTGGCGCCGAGCTCTCAGCCGCTGCTAACGAAACCGGGAGAAACTCCGGCTCCCCCGCTATGTTAGAGATGCTAACCGTGCGCTAACGGTTTGCTAATACTCCTGCAGGTGAGCTTCCCACCCGATGGACTCGAGCCCCAATGTGACATGGCAGGACGGCGCGCTCTCCCGCGAGCGGCGCTGGCAGGCCCTCGAAGCCCGCGGGGCCACCGTCTGGATAACGGGTCTCCCCTCCTCGGGCAAGTCGACGCTCGGCGCCGCCGTCGAGGAGCGCCTCGTAGAGCGGGGTTGCGGCGCCTACCTGCTCGACGGCGACAATCTGCGCTGCGGGATCTGCGGCGACCTCGGCTTCGGCAGGGCCGATCGCGAAGCCAACGTCCATCGTGTGGGCGAGCTCGCACGCCTGTTCGCCGACTCGGGCGCCATTGCGATCGTGGCGGTCGTCTCCCCCTATGAACGCGCTCGCACGCAGGTTCGCGAGCGTCACGAGCGCGATGGCTTGGCCTTCTTCGAGGTATTCGTCGACACGCCGCTGGCTGTGTGCGCCGAACGCGACCCGAAGGGCCTCTACGCGCGTGCGCTCGCCGGCGAGTTGGACGGTTTCACCGGCATCGACGACCCCTACGAGCCGCCGACCCGAGCGGATCTGCAACTCACTCCCGAGCTGAGCGTGCCGGCGGCCGCGGACGCGGTGCTCGAACTGCTGCGGGCGCGCATCGAGCCCGAGGCCCTCACCACTGCAGGAGCATCAACCCGACGGTGACGCCAGGTCCTACCGTGACCATCAGCCCACGGTCTCCCCGCTGCGGCTCGTAGCGCTCGAGCGTCCGCTTCATCACATAGAAGATCGACGGCGTGCCGACGTTGCCGTGCTCGGCGAGCACTTCGTAGCTGACGGCCACCTGTTCGCGCGAGAGCCCCAGGGCTTCCTGCATGCTCTCGACGATGCGCCGCCCGCCCGGGTGCACGAGCCAGTGATCGATCGCCCCGCGATCGGTGCTGTGGGCGCCGAGGAAGTCGTCTGTCAGCTCGCCCAGCCCTTCGGCGGCGACGTCGGGCAGCTCGCGGATCAGGTGCAGGTAGCTGTCGTCGGGCGCGAGCTGCATCCGCACCGCGCCGAGCGTGCCCCCTATCTGATGCACCTTCGAGGCGAGGACCGCGGGGCCCTCGGGGTGGACGGACGTCCCGTCGAGCTCGATCAGCGCCGCGGCACAGCCATCGCCGAAAATCGAGGAGCCGACGGTCTTGCTGCGCGGATCGTCGTCGGAGGCGCCCATCATGATGCCCGCCATGCTCTCTGCAGCCACCACCAATGCCTTCTTGCCCGGATGCTCGCTCAGCGTCTGCGAGGCGAGCCTGACCAGCGGCACGGCGCTAGCGCATCCGACGCCCACCACGTGGTACTTGTCCGTGGAGGGGTCCATCTCATAGTGATCCACAAGCCGGTGCGCGATCGTGGGACCACCGAGCGAGTAGAGGGTCGCACTGACCACCACCCCGACATCGTCAGGGTCGATCTCGAGCTCGTCGATCGCCCGCACTGCATCGCCGAAGAGTTGATCCTCGATCGCCAGCGTGCGGCCTTGAACGGTGGTGGCAAGAAGCTCGTCGGTCAATGTCAGCTGGCGGCGGCGCACCCCGCAACGACGGAAGATGCGCTGCGCGAACTCGTCGCCTGAGAGTCCCAGCAACGCGAGCACCTCGTCCTGGGAGAACGAGGTCTCCGGGTGGGCGAGCGCCACACGCGCGATGCGCGGGCGACCGGCCCCGACGTCATCCGCGAGTCGGGTCGCGGCGCGCTCCCAGGAGCGCCCATGTAGGCTCGCGTTCGATCGGATGGGACGAGGTTGCGAAACTGTGGCGAGCTCGACGCCGGTGGCTTTCAAGATGGACCTTTTGTGGTCGTTTGGATCATGAGGGCGATCGATCGAACCCGAGGATATGTGAGTAACCCGTCGGCAACCCCGAAAGAGCGGGCCTACGACGGATTTTCTTCATAGACTCTTCATCCTATCGACATGCTTCTTCACAAACCCTGCGACAGGCGTCTATGAATAGAGAGGCTACTTTCGACAAGGGTGGGCGGGGTGGACGGGCATCCAATCAAACCGTCAAGCTTGGCGAGGACCATCAGCCTAGAGGACGACAACAGCCATGAGCCTGGAGCGACGAAGATGAGAGTCATTGGGGCCGGCCTGCCGCGCACTGGCACACTGACGCAGAAGGTGGCGCTGGAGATGCTGGGTCTCGAGCCGTGCTACCACTGGATCAACGTCCTCGCCGACCTCGACCAGGTGGACGTATGGAATCGTGCGCTCGATGGGGACGCCCCGTGGGAGGAGGTGTTCGACGGCTTCCAGGCCACGGTGGACTGGCCCGGCGGCTACTTCTGGCGTGAGCTGATGGACTACTACCCAGACGCCAAGGTGCTGCTCAGCGTGCGCGAGCCCGAGCAGTGGGAGCCAAGCTTCCGGGAGACGATCTGGAACATGGGCCACGGCGAGTCGCTGATCCGGCTGCTCTCCAGTGCCCGCGGCCTCGTCGATCCGCGGTGGAGTCGCTACCTGCGACTCGTCGAGCGCATGTTCTGGACCGGCCAGGGCACGTTCGCCGCCGGCCACGAGCGACC
>DASUDH010000096.1:0-2006 GCA_036275675.1 Solirubrobacteraceae bacterium
AGCCCCGCTGTTCGACCGGCACGTAGTCGCGGTCGCGTATGCCTGTGTAGATCTGACGCGGGCGGGCGATCTTCTGCTCTGAGTCCTGCACCATCTCGAGCCACTGCGCGATCCACCCGCTCGTGCGCCCGATCGCGAACATCACCGGGAACATCGCCACGGGCAGGCCGAGCGCCTCGTAGATCAGGCCCGAGTAGAAGTCCACGTTGGGATAGAGCTTGCGCTGCGTGAAGTACTCGTCGTCGAGCGCCCGCTTCTCGAGCTCGGTGGCGATCTGCAGCAGCGGGCTCTTGCCGCGCACCTCGAACACCGCGTCGAGGTGCTGCCTGATGATCCGCGCGCGCGGGTCGTAGTTCTTGTAGACCCTGTGCCCGAAGCCCATCAGGCGCTCCTTGCCCGCCTTCACGCCCTCCAGGAAGTCCGGGATGTTCTCCACCCGCTCGATCCTGCGCAGCATCCTCAGCGCCTGCTCGTTGGCGCCGCCGTGCAGCGGCCCGTACAGCGCCGCCACGCCGGCGGCCACGGCCGTGTAGGGGTCGACCTGGGTCGAGCCGACCGAGCGCACCGCGCTCGTCGAGGCGTTCTGTTCGTGGTCCGCGTGCAGGATGAAGAGCACGTCGAGCGCGCGTTCCAGCCGCGGATCGGGCCGGTAGGACAGCTCGGTCATCTTGTACATCATCCCGAGGAAGTTGCCGGCGTAGGCGAGGTCGTTGTCGGGATACACGTACGGCTGGCCCATGTTGTGGCGGAAGGCGAACGCCGCCAGCGTCGGCATCTTCGCGAGCAGGCGGATGATCTGGATCGCGCGGATCTGCTCGTCGTGGATCCGGTTGGCGTCCGGGTAGAAGGTCGAGAGCGCTCCCACGGAGGCCACCAGCATCCCCATCGGATTGGCGTCGTAGCGGAAGCCCTGCATGAAGTCCTTGACGTTCTCGTGCACGAACGTGTGGATCGTGATCTCGTGAACCCAGTCGTCGAGCTGGCTCCGGGTGGGCAGCTCGCCGTGGATCAGCAGATAGGCGACCTCCAGGTAGGTCGAGCGCTCGCACAGCTGCTCGATCGGGTAGCCGCGGTGCTGAAGGATCCCGCGCTCGCCGTCTATGAACGTGATCGCGCTGCGGCACGAGGCGGTGTTCGTATAGGCCGGGTCATAGGCCATCAGACCGAAGTCGTCGTCGTCGACCTTGATCTGGCGCAGATCCATCGTGCGCACCGTGCCATCGGTCACCGGCAGCTCGTAGGTCTTTCCCGTGCGGTCATCGGTGACCGTCAGCGTGTCCCGGGACTGCCTGTCCCCCGCCTGCGCCCTCTGGGGTGTCACGGGTGGAGCACCGTCGGTCGTCGTATGTCGAGTCTGTGCGTCGGTGCCCATCGCTCCTCCAGTCGCCGTTGCCGTGTCTGCACTCGATTATGCGACACCTAGGTCGGCGACCCGTGCGCAGCATGTGAAGCGGCCTGTTGAGGCCTCAGCGCTGCGTGATCAGGCCGCGCGCCACGACGGTGCGCACGCGCGCGGGCGGGTGCAGCGGCGCGTCTCCGTGCGGGCCCCTGCGGGGCGTGCGCGGCAGACGGGGCAGCGCGCCCGGAGGGCGTGGTCGGGGATGGTGCGAGTCCAGCGGACCCGGACGCGGACCGATCCCGCCGTCCTCGCCGCCGGCCGTCTCCGGCGTCTGGCGCACCGCCCAGCGCACGATCAAGAAGAGCGCCACGATCGGGATCTTCAAGATCACCACCAACCAGATGAAGGTCCAGGCATCCACCTCGCCTGATCGTATACCCGCCCGGCGGTGGGCACAAGCTGCGTTGGGGAGTCGCGCATACCGTCTTGCGATGGGCACAAGCCGCGTAGGGGATCACACATCATCGCCCTGCGGTGGGCACAGGCCGACGCGCAGGATCGCGGCCGCTCAGCCGCGCAGCCGAAGCGGCGCGCCGCTGAAGCGCGTGATCTCGCGCAGCTCCTCCACGCGCGCGGCGATCTCCTCGCCCGTCAGTCGCTCGATGCG
>DASUDH010000097.1:0-10363 GCA_036275675.1 Solirubrobacteraceae bacterium
CCCGTGTCGATGTCGAGCACCCGCGCGAAGCCCTCCTCGCGCACGTCCTCGATCGTCCCCGTCCCGTCGATGTGCCCCTGCACGATGTGCCCGCCGAGCCGACCGTCGGCGCGCAGCGCGAGCTCCAGGTTCACCGGCGAGCCCGCCCGCAGGAGCTCGAGCGAGGAGCGCCTCAGCGTCTCCGCCATCGCCTGCGCGCAGAAGCCCGCGTCGTGCACGGCGATTGCGGTCAGGCAGACGCCGTTGACCGCCACCGAGTCACCCGCGACGAGCTCCCCGGCGAGGCGCGTGGAGATATCGAGCGTCGTGCCGCCTGAGTCGCGATCGATGCTCCTCACGCTCCCGAGGTCGGCGATCAAACCGGTGAACACGTCTGCTGCCTCATCGGTCCTCAGCGGCTTACCACTCGCGCAGGCGCGCCGAGATCAACAGGTCCTCGCCGACGCGATCGCAGTCGAACGTGAGCGCCCGCAACGCGTCGGAGATCCGCTCGACGCCCTCGCCCTCCAGCGGGTCCCGCGCGGTACGCCCGCCGAGCAGGATCGGCGCGAGGAAGAGGCGGATCTCGTCTATCTCGCCGGCGTCGAGGAAAGCTCCGGCGAGATGCGGCCCGCCCTCGAGCAGTACCGAGGCGATCCCGCTCGAGCCGAGCTGGTCGAGCGCCGAGCGAACGCGCGCCGGCTCGTTCTCGCCGGTGGCGACGAGCACCCGGGCGCCGGCGGCCTCGAGCGCGTCGGTGTCCGAGCGGGCCGCCGCGCGCGACACGACAACCGTCAGGGGAACGTTCTCGACGGCGCTCACGAGCTGTGAGCCGATCGGCAGGCGCGCGAGCGAGTCGAACACGACGCGCCGCGGCTGGCGTGGAAGCTCGGCGAGCACACCGTCGGGCCGTGCGGTCAACTGCGGGTCGTCCGCCAAGGCGGTCCCGATCCCGACGACAACGGCGTCGACCGACGCGCGCCACGTGTGCGCGAGCAGGCGGCTTTCCTCGCCGCTGATCCAATGCGAGTCCCCGGCTCTCGTGGCGACCTTGCCGTCGAGCGTCATCGCCGACTTGAACAGCACCCAGGGACGCCCCACGCGTGCGTGCTTGCGGAACGGCTGGTTGAGCAGTCGCGCGCGCGCTGCGAGCTCGCCGTCGGCGACGAGCACCTCGACGCCCTCGTCGCGCAGGATCCCCAGTCCGCGCCCGGAGGCCTTCTCGGTCGGATCGTCGGACGCGATCACCACGCGTCCGAGACCTGCTCGCAGGATCGCCTCCGTGCACGGGGGCGTCTCGCCCTCGTGGCAGCAGGGCTCGAGCGACACATACAAGCTCGCGCCGGTCAGATCCGCCGCCCCGCACGCCTCGATCGCGTTGACCTCGGCGTGCGGTCCGCCATAACGTTCGTGCCAGCCCTCGCCGAGGATCTCCCCGTCGCGCGCCACGACCGCCCCCACGAGCGGATTGGGCTTCACCTCGCCCTCCCCATGGTGGGCGAGGTCGATCGCCCGCGCGAGATACGCACGGTCGATGTCGGTCTTGATCGTCATGCCCTTACCCAGGATAGGGGACCCTAAACGCCACGCGCACAGCGGCCGCCGCGCAGGCGGTAGACGGTCATCTCTGGTCCGGGCCGCTCGTAGGAGAGCGGGTAGTAGTCGAACGTCCAGTCGAAGCTGAACGCCACGGGACGGTGGCCCGCCCCGTATGGCGAGACGCGATGGGCCACTTCGGCCTGGGTTGCGAGCGCGCGGTAGTAGGCGACCGCGAGCGGCGCCGCGCGGGGGTCCGCGAATGCGCGACCCGACTCGGTCGAGCCGCTCACCACCCAGCAGTAGCCCTGTCGCTCGTACCACCCGATCAGCCGCGGGCTGAGCGTCGTCTCGTAGTCCTCGAGCGCGACCGCATGGCTCGTCTGCGGCGCGAGCCTGCCGTCGGGTGCGATCACGGACCGGAGCGCGGGATACTTCATCCACAGCTTCGTGCCCGACCCGCTCGCGCTTTCTCCTACCCACGAGCTCAGCACGACCGGCTCGAGCACGATCCGAGCGCCGCGCGGCACGCGCGCGACCATCCACGCCCGGGTGAGGTTGCGTGTGTCAGCGCGCGCGAGCACGAGATCGCTGTGCACGCTGTAAACGGCGCCCTGGGCGAGCAGCACGAGCGCCACGGTGACAGTCGCGAGCGCCCCGGCGACTCTCGTCCGGCCCACCGCCGCCGCAAGCGCTAGCGCGAAGTACGCGGCGAGCAGGCACGCGATCGGGAAGAGCGGCAGCAGCCAGCGGCCGAAGTACCGGTCCTGCAAGCCCATGAATCCCAGGAACAGGATCGGCGCGGGCACGAGCAACCAGCCGACGCGGGCGTCGCGGCGCCAGACCGTGATCGCCCCCCCGAGCGCAGCGAGCGCGGGCGCCCACCCCAGTCCCCACGTGAACGACCACAGGTAGTAGACGAACCCGCTCTCCTTCGGCGCGCCGAGCTTGCCCTGCGCGCCTTCGGAGAGGCTCGACTGATGCACGAGTTCGGAATGGAAGCGCTGGAAGTCCAGCAGCGCATATGGATTGGCGAGCAGGAACGCGGCGAGCGCGCAGCCCCCCGCGATCGCCACGCCGGCGAGCGCCCGGCGAGCGCCGCCGGGGGCCGCAGCGAGGTATTGGGCGGCGCAGGCCACGAGCAATGGCACGATCGCGATGCCGGCCGTGTACTTGCTCGCGCACGCGAGCCCGAGGCCGAGCCCGGCGAGCGCGTAGTCGCGCCTGCGCCCACTCCGCACGACACCGGCGCTCCCCAACAGCGAGAGAGTCAGCGGCAGCAGCGTGGCGGCGTCGTTGAGCGCGAAGTGCCCGTAGAACACCGGCAGGAACGCGACCGCCTCGAGCGCGGCCGCTAGCAATCCCACGCGGCGGTCGAACAGCCGCGCCCCCAGCAGGTACAGAAGCCAGACCGCGGCGGCGCCGAGCAGCGCAACCGTCACACGCGCCACCGCGTAGAGGTCGTCGGGGTGCAGCGCGTATTCGCGTGTGACCTCGCTGCCGCCCCCGAACCACAAGGCGAACACGACGTGCAGCGCGTAGGTGAGCGCCGGCGGGTTGACGAAGTAGCGCGGGTCAAGCCCGGCGGTGAACATCTTGACGGCCTTCGGCACGAAATGGCCGGCCTCGTCGATGTTGTAGACGTAGGGCAGACCCTGTCCGATCCCCCATAGGCGCAATCCGAGCGCCGCCACGAGCACGAGCGCGAGCCCGCACCACACCCAGCGCCGAGCTACCCGCGGACAGTCGTTCACGCTCGCCTGCGCGAGTCCGCCGCTCCGTGGCCCCTGCCCGGAGACCAGAGGCAGCGAGGAGTCGCTGTGCTCAGCAGTTGGCATACACCGCGTAGTAGCGGCTGGTGTAGATGCGTTTGAAGCCCGGCAGCGGCGCCTGATCACGCGGATCATCGCCGACGTCGACGATCGCCTCGAAGAACACCGCCGCGCCGAGCGGATAGACCGCGACGCTCCCATGGCGGATGCGATCCTTCAGCTCGTAAGCACGCTTGGCCGCGTCGGCGCTCGCCTGACTGCGGGCGACGATGTTGCGCTGCCCGACGCTGTCGAGGATCCAGCGCGCGTCCGGGATCAGCTTGTTGTTCGGCAGCGACAGCAGCGGACAGCGTTTCAACTGGGTCTTGACCGCCGGGTTGTGCAGCGCGGCGACGAGCCCCTGGTGGAAGTCCTCGTGATAGGCGAGCGTGCTGCGCAGGCTCGTCAGGTTGAGCGTCGTGGCGACGGACGACGTCCCGTACAGGACGAGCACGGCGGAGCCGGCCATCCACACGCGTCGCAGCGCCGTCCCCCGCTCGAGCATCGACCATCCGCCGACCGTCAGCGCACAGAACACGAGCATCACGACGGCCGCCCCGATCATGTAGCGGTCCACCACCGACGCTCCCGCGGCGCCCTCGGCCACGAACACGAACAGCAGGGTCGCGAGCACCACGAGCGGCGTGAGCACGCGTCGCGGCACAAGCCATATCGCGATCAGTCCCCCGGCGATGCTCCCGAGCACGACCGGCAGCTTGTCGATCCGCACGACATACGCCCAGGTCGAGGAGAGCACGCCCGAGAGGCTCTGCGTACGCCCGAGTTCGGCGGCGAGTCCCGAAGTGGAGTGCAGCGAGTAGAGCGGGTTGCCGGTCACCAGCGCGTCGAAGCCGATCCACAGCACGGGCGCGATCGCCGCGAGGCCCAGATAGCGCAGGCGTACGTGCCTCGCCGGGACAGGACCCATAGCGCACCACAGCCAATAAATCCCGCTGAGAACCCACGCGTCGGGACGCAGCAGACCGGCGGCGGCGAGCAGGGCGAACACGAGCGGGCCACGCCGCGGACGCTCGATCTCGAGCGCCGTGGCCCACACGACCAGAGCCACGTAGGAGACGTCGAGGTAGCCCTGCGCCGCGAGGTTCTCCACGAAGAAGCGGCTCAGCACGAGCAGCCCGGCGACCGTGCCCACGACGGATCCGAAGCACAGCCGCCCAAGCCGGTAGGAGCCCGCGACGAGCGCCACGAACGAGGCGATCGACCCGAGCACCACCAGCCGCGCGCCACCCTGGCCGACGATCGAGCAGAGCGCGCCGAACGCGATCGCCAGCGGGTGCTCCGTCGGACCGCGGTACACGTGGAAGTCGGGCATGTGCAGGTGCAGCAGGTCGCGCCCCCACAACAGCGCATAGAACGAGTCGTACGTCGGGTAGGTGGGGAAGGCGAAGTACCCGGCGAGCGCCAGCACGCACATCGCGCCGAAGGCGAGCTTGGCCCAGTGCGAGGCGGGCATCGCACGCAATCTCTGAAGCTGGATAGGGCCGAGCCCGGCCCTGGTCACAGTCGTGCTTGCCATCCGGCGTAGAGCCTATCCGCGCAACAGCCGCCTCCCGCGGGTGGGCGCGGGCACCCCGAGCAAAGAGGCGCGGCCCGACGGGATAGGCTTTTGTCGGTGAAGCACCCAGCCCTGTACAGATGTCGCTCCCCCTGGGGAAGCGAAACTCGAAATAGGCTTTGCCGGTGAAGCTCATCATCCAGATCCCCTGCTTCGACGAGGCGGGGCAGTTGCCACAGACGCTCGCCGATCTCCCGCGCGAGCTGGACGGCTTCGATGTCGTGGAGTGGTTGGTCGTCGACGACGGGTCGACCGACGACACGATCGCGGTCGCGCGTGCGCACGGCATCGATCACGTAGTGCGCCTCACGAACAACAAGGGTCTCGCGGCCGGCTTCCAGGCGGGTCTGGACGCTTGCCTTAAGCTCGGGGCGGACGTCGTCGTGAACACGGACGCCGACAACCAGTACTACGGGCCGGACATCGTCAAGCTCGTGCGACCGATCCTCGAAGGTCGCGCCGACATGGTCGTCGGCGACCGCGAGGTGACGAGCGTCGCGCACTTCTCGTGGCTGAAGAAGAGCCTGCAGCGACTCGGCTCGTGGGTGGTGCGCCAGGCGTCCTCGACATCGGTTCCGGACACGACATCCGGCTTCCGCGCCTACAACCGCGAGGCGGCGATTCAGATCCTGGTCGTCTCGAAATTCACCTACACGCTGGAGACGATCATCCAGGCCGGCAAGCATCTCGTCGCGGTCGACCATGTCCCGATCCGCACGAATCCCAAGACGCGCGAGTCGCGCCTGTTCCCGTCGATGGGGGCCTACGTGCGGCGCAACGCGATCTCGATCTTCCGCATCTACGCGCAGTACGAGCCGCTGCGCGTCTTCTGGAGCCTGGCGGCGCTGATCGGCCTCGTCTCGCTGGCCGTGTGGGTCCGTTTCGCCGTCGCCTATGTCGAAGGCAACGACAAGGGCCACGTACAATCGCTGATCCTCGGCGCGGTGCTCTTCATCGCAGCCGTCGTGCTGTGGGCGCTGGGTGTGATCGGCGACCTGCTGGCCGCGCAGCGCGTGATGACGCAGAAGACGTTCGAGCGGGTGCGACGGATCGAGCTGCAGCTCGGGGTCGCGCCGTCCCACTACGAACCGGGCCAGGCGCCGAAGCCCGCCCCGGCCGGCGCGGACGGCCCGGCCTCGCCCGGGCGGGCGCCGCTCGCGGAGGAGACGGCCGCGGGGGAGCACGCCGTCACGGACGACCCAGCCGGCACGGCGGAGGCAATCGAGGTATGAGCGCCGGGGTCACCGTCTCCCGAGACGGGATCGTCACGGGCAACACGTACGACAAGTACGGCTCCACCAACCCGCTCGTGCGGCGCATGATGGACGGTTTCGAGCGCACGCTCGACGAGCTCCTCGCAGCCGCCGCTCCGCGCTCGCTGCTCGACGTGGGATGCGGAGAGGGCGTGCTCGTGCACCGTTGGGCTCAGCGCCTCGGCGAGGCGCGCGTCGTGGGGATCGATCTCGAGGAGCCCTCGATCCAGGCAGGCTGGGCCGAGCATCGGGCGCCGAACCTCGAGTACAGGGTGACGCGCGCCGGCCGCGCCGACCGGGTCGAGAACCTGCCGTTCGCCGACGGCGAGTTCGACGCAGTCACGGCGATCGAGCTGCTCGAGCATGTCCCTGACCCCGAGCACACGCTCGCGGAGATGGCGCGCTGCGCCGAGCGTCATCTGCTCGTCTCGGTCCCGCGCGAGCCGTTGTGGCGGATGCTGAACATGGCACGCGGCGCCTACTGGCCGCAGCTCGGCAATACACCCGGGCACCTCAACCACTGGTCCAAGCGCTCGTTCACGCGACTGCTCTCGAGCCACGGGGAGATCGTGCGGGCGCGCTCGCCGTTCCCCTGGACGATGCTGCTTGTCCGGCTCTAGCTTGTGACGCTGCGCCCCATAGGGACGATGAGCAAGCGAGGCGCGGACGCAGGTCACGAAGTGTGCTTGGCACATGAGCGGCCGAGGACACAGCCTCGCGCCGCTCAGCGTTCCTACGGCAGCGGGGCGCGCATCTTGTCAATCGGGATCGCGACCACCGGCGTCCTGACATTCGCCTACTTCTCGATCGCGAGCCACGTGCTCGGAGAAGTGGCGGCCAAGCGCGTGGACCTGCTGTGGTCGATCATGTTCGTGATCATCTCGGTGATCTACCGGCCGATCGAACAGCTGCTCTCACGCACGATCGCCGACCGTCGCGCGCGCGGGCACGCCCAGCACTCGGTGCGCGTTCCGATCGCGATCCAGGCCGGGGCTGCGCTCACGTTTCTCGTCGTGGCACTGGCGCTCAGAGAAGAGCTCGTCGACAACGTCTTCGACCATCACTCGGGCCTGTACTACGTGCTCGTGGTCGGCACGCTCGCGTACGCGGCGAGCTACTTCGCCCGCGGCTGGCTGGCGGGCCACGAGTATTTCGGGCTGTTCGGCGGCCTGGTGTTGATGGAGGCGCTCTCACGCCTGTGCTTCGTGCTGGCGGTCGCGCTCAGCGTGGCGAGTGGCCAGACGGCGGTGGCGCTCGGAATCGCCGCCGCGCCGCTCATATCGCTCGTCGTGGTGCCCGCGGCATTCGCGCGGGGCTCGGGCGATCGGCACGGCGCACCGCAGATCGAGGAGCTCGACGCAGCCCTCGCCGGCCCTGGAACAGAGGGCGTCGAGGAGGCGGTCGCCGCGGACGAGCTCTCGCTGCGTCGCGGGTCCGGCTTCGCCTTCGCGGTGTCTGGCGTGATGCTCTCCGAGCAGACGCTGCTCAACGCGGCGGTGCTGACGGTCGATGCTACGTCGGTCAATCACGCGCTCGCGGGAATCGTGTTCAACGTGCTGCTGATCGCGCGCGCGCCGCTACAGCTCTTCCAGGCGATCCAGACCTCGCTGCTACCCCATCTCACGGGCCTGGAGGCGACCGAGGGCCACGAGGCGTTCGCGCGCGCCATCCGGGTGACCGTGCTCGCGATTGCCGCGTTCGCCGGGTTCGTCGCGCTTGGTCTATTGGCGATCGGTCCGCCCGTGATGAAAGCGCTCTTCGGCCAGTCGTTCTACTACGACCGCTTCGGCCTGGCGCTGATCGGACTCGGCATGGGCATGCACCTGACCTCCGGCGCGCTCAACCAGGCAGCGCTCGCCCGTGACCAGGCGCATGCGGCGGCCGTCTGCTGGCTGGTGGCGGCGGTTGCGTTCGTCGCGTGGATGCTGTTGCCGCTCGTGGGCGAAGAGCTGCTGCGCACCGAGATCGGCTACCTCGGCGCGGCGAGCCTGCTCGCGCTGATGCTCGGCTTCGTCTATCGACACGGCGAGAGGGAAAGCAGGTCCACGGACTCGCCGAACCCGACGTCCGGCGCCGTCACAGAGCGAAGCGCGTAGCCCTCCTCAGACCGCGCCCGCAGCCTCGACGATCGCACGGTAGGCGCCGGCCGGATCGGATGCTTCGAACACGGCCGAGCCGGCGACGAGGAGGTTGGCGCCCGCGGCGCGGCACGGCGGCGCTGTGTGCGGGTCGATCCCGCCGTCGACCTCGAGCGCGACGCGCTCGCCGAGGATTCCGCGCAGACGCTTGACCTTGTCCAGCGAGTGCTCGATGAACGGCTGCCCCCCCCAGCCCGGGTTGACGGTCATGCAGAGGACGAGGTCGATCGCGTCCTTGACCTCCGCGAGCGCGCCCACGGGGGTCGCCGGATTGATCGCCACGCCGACGCTCGCGCCGCTGTCGCGCACGAGGCCAGCGGTGTAGGCGACGTGTGGCGTGGCCTCAGCATGGAAGGTGATCGAATGCGCGCCGGCCTTGACGAACTCGCCCACCTGGCGCTCAGGACGCTCGACCATCAGGTGCACGTCGAGCACACCCCCGGCCTGCTCGACCTGCTCGCGCAACGCGGCGACCACGAGCGGCCCGATCGTGATCGGCGGCACGAAGTGGCCGTCCATGACGTCGACATGGATCACGCGCGCCCCCGCCGCGAGCACCTCCGCCACCTGCTCGCCGAGCCTTCGGAAATCGGCCGACAGGATCGATGGCGCCACACGCACCTCGCGCAGGAGATCTCCTCTGGACACGCTCAGATCCTCACATACAACCGGCTATATGGACACGCAGAGCAAGCGAGGCGCGAACGCAGGGAGCGAAATGTGCTGAGCACATGTGCTGGCCGATCGGAGATCCCATCGATCTCCGATCGGTAGGACAAAGCCTCGCGCAGCCATGCCTGTTCATATAGCCATCAACATCGAGTCGCCGCAGCTATTGCACTTGAGGATCGCCGTCGAGGACATCCGCACGATCGTGGAGTGCTCGCCGCAGTTGGGGCACACCGAGGCAAGCTCGAAGCGATGTAGGCAGTAGACACAGCGATACCTCCCGGGAAGGTTCGTCGGACGCAGCCAGGGCTCCGAGCAGTGCGGACAGAGGGGCCCGAGATCGACCGGGTCTTTCGCGGGGGTCGGATGGCCGTCCTCCATCGTCAAAGCCTACCCGCGGACGGCTCGCCCACTCGCAGCATCCGTGCCACGAAGAAGCCGGCGGTGCGATCGCGCTGCGGCAGCGTCAAGAGGACCTTCGGCGCCCGCGGGTGAGCATGGGCTGGGCGCTCGATCGTGAGATCGTCGAGCGCGAAGTCGGGGTTGCGGTCGAGGAACCGCTGCACCTGGCGCTCGTTCTCGGGCGGGGAGATCGTGCACGTCGAATAGACCAGCACGCCGCCCGGACGGAGCGCGCGAGCGCCAGCCGTGAGGATCGCGGCCTGCGCGGCCGCCATCTGTGCGACGTGCTCGGGGGTCACGCGCCAGCGCAGGTCGGCGCGCGCCTGCAGCGTGCCGAGCCCCGAGCACGGCGGATCGACGAGCACCCGGTCGAACACGGCTCCCTCAGGGCGAGGCAGCGCCGCGTCGGAGACCTCGACGCGTACGCTGCGCGCGTGTAGCCGCTGCGCGGTATCTCGCAGCGCGGCGGCCCTGGCGGGATTGCGCTCCACCGCCAGCACTTCGCCCTCGTCGTCCATGAGCGCCGCCAGATGTGTGCTCTTGCCGCCCGGAGCGGCGCACAGGTCGAGCACACGCTCGCCCGCTCGCGGGTCCACGGCGCGCGCGACGAGCATCGAGGCGCGCGACTGGGCGAGGATCGTGCCGGAGCGCCACGCGCTCGAGCCGTGCAGGTCGAGGGGACCGTCGAGGACGAGCGCCTCGGGCAGCTCGGGGTCGGTGTGCGTCGGCGCCCGGAGCTCTGAGGCGACGGTTACCGGGTCGGCGCACAGCGTGTTGACGCGCAGCGCGAGCTCTCCGGGCTCGTTGCCGGCCGCCATCAGAGCGCGGGCGTCATCCGCCCCCAGCTCGGTCCACCACATGCGCGCAACCCACGCCGGGTGGGAGTGCGCGATCGCCGCGCGCTCCGGCGTGTCCTCGCGCAGGCCGCCAAGCAACACGTCCGCTCCCTCGCGCGCGGCACGGCGCAGGACGGCGTTGACAAGGCCGTGACCGGCGCTC